>JANPKF010000134.1:0-1630 GCA_031425895.1 Caulobacteraceae bacterium
GCCCAACCCGCCCTGATTGCGCCAGCAGCAAGTGATGACCGCTTCATGAGGCCTCTCGCAGTCTTCGACATCCATCTGGACCCCGAACTGCGCGCCGGCTTCGCCCCGTTCGGCTTCGAGGAGGCCGAAGGGGCCGGGAGCGATCCGTCCGAGGGCGTGGGGCGGCAGCGATGACGACGGCGGCCCGGTTGCAGCAGGCACGGTCGCTGGCCGCCGCTGGCCGGATGCCGGAAGCCGTCGCCCTGTTGAAGGGTGTCGGCCGCCTTGACGTCGCCCTCGACTTGCGTCGTTCGGAGGTCAAGAAGCAGCCGAAAAGCGCCGTGGCGGAACACAATCTGGCGGCGCTTCTGGGGGACATGGGTCACGCGCCGGAAGCAGAAAGCGCGGTCAGGCGAGCCTTTGCCAAGGGCGGTGACGCGCCGGAGACCTGGCTGGTGCTGGCCCGGGCCCTGGTGGCCCAGGATCGGTTCGAAGACGGCGAGGCGGCCTATCTTCAGGCCTTGAGGCGTCGGCCGGCCTATGCCGAGGCCGTCCGCGATCTGGCCCAGTTGATCTGGATGCGGACGGCGGATGCCGAGGCTGCGTTGCGGCCGTTCGAGGCGGCCTTGGCGTCCGCGCCCGGTGCGGTTGACCTGCGCGTCGCCCGAGCCACGGTCATGGAATATGTCGGAGTCGCGCCGGACGCGGTCCTGTCGGCCCTGGGGGCGAACGGCGCCGACGCCGGGATAGAACTGGCCGCCACCCAGGCGGCGCTCGGCTTCGACAAGGAGCGGGCCCTGGCCCATGCCCGTACTGCGCATACGTTGCGCCCGGACGTCCGCAGCGCCTTGGCGCTGGCCGAGGTCCACCTGGCGCGCTCGGAGCCTTTTGCCGCCATACCCTTGATTGACGCGGTGCTGGCGGCCCTACCTGAAGATCAGGCTGCCCTCAGCCTGCGAGCCGTCGGCTGGCGGCAGACAGGCGATCCCCGCGCGGCTGCCCTGTATGATTATGGTTCGATGGTCGGGGCGTGGACCATCGACACGCCTTCGCCGTGGAAAACCCTCCCGGCCTATCTCTGTGATCTCTCCAAAAGTCTGCGTCGCCTGCACGGCCTGACGACCCATCCCGTCGGCCAGAGCCTTCGTCACGGCACGCAGACAGCCGCCAGCCTGCTGCGCAGCCGTGACCCGGCGATCCGGGCATTCTTTGTCGCGATCGACCGTCCGATCCGCGCCCACATCGCGCGGCTGGGATCCGGTTCCGATCCCCTGCGCCGACGCGCGACCGGCAGTTACCGGCTGGCCGGGGCCTGGTCCGTTCAGCTGCATCCCGGCGGCTATCACGCGGCCCATGTCCATCCCGATGGCTGGCTGTCCTCAGCCTGCTATATCGATCTGCCCGATGCGGTGGAGGCCGCGGGAAAGCAGGGCTGGATCGGGTTCGGCGGCCCGCCCTTCGCGCCCGATCTGCCGCATCAGCATTTCGAGAAGCCCGAGCCCGGCAAGCTCGTCCTGTTTCCCTCCTATATGTGGCACGGCACCGTGCCCTTTGAGGGAGACCAGACCCGCCTGACCATAGCTTTTGACGCGGTGCCGGCGTGACCCGCCCGCTCGCGGTCTTCGACATCGACGGCACCCTGGTCGACAGC
>JANPKF010000135.1:0-2277 GCA_031425895.1 Caulobacteraceae bacterium
CCGGATCGACCCACGCCTTCACCCTGGAAGGCCGCAACAACACCCACTGGCCCGCCGACCTCTATTCCGAAGGCTCCGACCAGCACCGCGGCTGGTTCCAGTCCTCCCTGCTGGAGGCCTGCGGCACCCGCGGCGTCGCCCCCTACAAGGCGGTGGTCACCCACGGCTTCACCCTCGACGAGCAGGGCCGCAAGCAGTCCAAGTCGCTGGGCAACGTCACTGCCCCGGCCGACATCATCAAGGAGTCGGGCGCCGAGATCCTGCGCATGTGGGTCGCCCTGACCGACTACGCCGAGGACCAGCGGATCGGCAAGACCATCCTGGCCGGGGTCTCCGACGCCTATCGCAAGCTGCGCAACTCCCTGCGCTACATGCTTGGGGCGCTCGCCGATTTCAGCGAGGCCGAACGCGTGCCCTACGCGGAACTGCCCTCGCTGGAGCGCTACATCCTGCACCGGCTGTGGGAACTCGACGGCCAGGTGCGCGAGGCCTACGGCGCCTATCAGTACGCCGACGTCCTGCGCCCGGTGCTCGAATTCTGCCAGGGCGACCTTTCCAGCCTGTTCTTCGACATCCGCCGCGACAGCCTCTACTGCGACCGCCCGGACAGCCTGACCCGCCGCGCCTACCGCACGGTGCTGGACGCGGTGTTCGAACGGCTGACCGCCTGGCTGAACCCCATCGCCCCCTTCACCATGCACGAGGCCTGGGCCAGCCGCTTCCCCGGCGAGCGCCCCAACGCCTTCCGCATCATCCCGGACACCCCGGCCGGGTGGCGCAGTGACGCCGACGCCGAACGCTGGGCGAAGATCGGCGAGGTCACCTCGGCGGTCACCGCCGCCCTTGAGGTCGAGCGCCGCGAAAAGCGCATCGGCTCGTCCCTGGAGGCCGCGCCCGTGGTCGCCGTGAGCGATCCGGCCCTCCTGGCCGCCTTCGACGGCCTGGATGCCGCCGAAATCTTCCGCACCAGTTCGGCCCGCTTCAAGGAGGGGACCGATGGCGTCAGCGTCGATCCGGCCCTGGCCGAGGGCGAAAAATGCGCCCGCTGCTGGCGCATCCTCACCGAGGTCAAGCCGGCCACCCAGCTCTGCCTGCGTTGCGAGGACGCCGTCGCCGCATGGGACAAGTCCCATCCGGCCTGATATCGGTTGGCTGAACCTAAGGAGCGCTCAGCGTTGAGCATCGAGACCCCGGAAGCCCCGGCCGAACCCCAGGTCGCGCCGCCGCCGACCCCCGCCGTCCCGTCGAGCACGGCTGGTGGCCAGGCCCCGACCGCCTACAGCCTGGCCCTGGCCGTGCTGCTGGGCGACCAGCTCAGCAAGATGTGGTTCCTGGCCAAGGGCTTCGAGCCCGGCCAGTCGGAGCCGGTGTTCGGGCCCTTCTCCCTGACCATGGTGTGGAACCGCGGCGTGTCGTTCGGCCTGTTCCGGGCCGAGGTCGAGTGGGTCCGCTGGGCCCTGACCATCTTCTCCTTCGCCGTCGCCGTCACCATCGCTGTCTGGGCCCGCAAGGTGCAGCGTCCGTTGCTGGGCTGGGCCTTCGGCCTGATCATGGGCGGGGCGATTGGCAACATGATCGACCGTCTCCGCTTCGGGGCGGTGGCCGATTTCCTCGACTTCCACGGCCTGGGCTTTCCCTGGGTGTTCAACATCGCCGACAGCGCCATCTCGATCGGCGTCGTTCTCCTTCTGATCGACACATTCCTCGCCGACCGTAAGCCGAAGGGCGCCTAACTCACCCGGTTGGCGCCCGCATCGATCTGGCGTATCTCATCGCATCTGAATTTTGGCCGGGGGGCCACTGGAGTTACTCTTTGGCTATGAAGCTGAACCGCGCGATCGTCATCACCGCCCTGGTGGCCAGCGCCGGCCTTGCCGGTTGCCAGTCCGCCTCCAAGGCGCTGGGTATGGCCAAGATCACCCCGGACGAATTCAAGGTGGTCACCAAGGCGCCGCTGGTCGTGCCGCCCGACTACGCCCTGCGCCCGCCGGCCCCCGGCGAGCCGCGCCCGGCCGAGCTGGAGCCCGACAGCGCCGCCCGCGCCTCGGCCCTCGCCCGCGCCCAGGCCACCGAGCGTTCCGACGGTGAAAAGGTGCTGGTCGCCAAGGCCGGCGCGAACAGCGCCGACCCGCTGGTCCGCTACGTCGTCGACGACGAGTTCGGCGATGTCGCCCACAAGGAAAAGAGCTTCGCCGACACGGTGATGTTCTGGCGCAAGGACAAGGCCCCGACCGCCGCCATCGACCCGGCGTCCGCCCCGGTCGTCGACGCCGCCGC
>JANPKF010000136.1:0-2632 GCA_031425895.1 Caulobacteraceae bacterium
TGACCACGCACCGCTGCGACGCTTCCCAGACCAGCTTCTCGCGCAGCAGGGCCGCCCCGCCGCCCTTGATCAGCGACAGCCCCGGCCCGATCTCGTCGGCTCCGTCGACCGTCAGGTCCACCCGCTTCACATCGTCCAGCCCGACGACAGGGATGCCAAGTTCCCGCGCCAGATCGGCGGTGGCGTCCGAGGTCGGCACACCTTTGATGTCAAGCCCTCGCGCCGCCAGCGCCTTGACGAACCAGGCGGCGGTCGAGCCGGTCCCGAGACCGACGATCATGCCGCCCTCGACGAGTTCGGCGGCCGCCTCGCCGGCGGCCTGCTTCTGGGCGTCTGCGGTCATGGCGCCGGGCTCACGAAGATCAGCATGGCCGTCTTGCCGGCATCCGTATTGACGACCGCCAGGGTGTAGAAGCCGCCGTCCTCCAGGGCCGGACCGGTGTCGGCCGGAGCCGCCGTGATCAAGCGCCGTTTGCCGTCCTTTTCTGCGAACAGACCGACGGTGGCCTTGCCGGCCTCGGGCTTGGGAAGGCCGAGCCAGAGCCTCAGCTCTTCTTCCCCCGCGTTGCCGGGGTCTACTCCGATGACGGTGCAGGCCCGGATACGCTGGGGTGCGGCGCTCCCCTGCTCCTTGCGAACCCTGTCGGCAATCTGCGCGGCCCAGGGCGTCTCGCCGATCACAGTCTCGAACTTGCGGATAGCCAGCACGGCGTCATCGCTGGTGCTGGCTTCGACATAGCCGGCCGCTTCCAAACCCTCGATTGCCTTGTCGAAGTCGGGGCGGTTGGTCAGGCAGACCCGCTCGAAAATCTGCCCGAGCGGCGTAGAGAATCTCGGCGCGGCCTGAGCCGAGCCGGCGATACAGGCGCCTGCCAGCAGGCCGCAGAGAAGGATCCGATTCATTTCGCCGCTTTCGCCCGCTGTTTAGCGGCCCGGAACCGCGCCGCCCAACCGGACTTGCTCTCCTGCGCCGGCCGGGTCAGGGCCAGGGCGTCGTCCTCCACATCGCGGGTGATCACGGAGCCCGAGCCGGTCATCGCCCCCGCCCCGATGCTCACCGGCGCCACCAGACTGGAGTTGGAGCCGATGAAGGCGCCCGCTCCGACATGGGTGTCGTATTTGTCGAAGCCATCGTAATTGCAGAAAATGGTCCCGGCCCCGATGTTGGCCTTCTCGCCGATCGTGCCGTCGCCCAGGTAGGACAGGTGGTTAGCCTTGGCCCCGGCGCCGACTTTCACCTTCTTCACTTCCACGAAGTTGCCGATGTGGGCGTTCTCGCCGATGTCGGCGCCCGGACGCAGGCGGGCGTAAGGCCCGATGATGGCGCCCGGCCGCACCACGGCGCCCTCGACATGGCTGAAGGCGCGGATGGTCGCGCCGGCCTCGATCACCGCCTTCGGTCCGAACACGACGTTGGGTTCGATCACCGCCCCGCCGGCGATCTGGGTATCAAAGGACAGGAACACCGTCTCCGGCGCCACCATCGACACCCCGGCCGCCATCAACTCGCCCCGCCGCCGCTGCTGCCAGAGGTATTCCGCCCGCGCCACCCCGGCCTGGTCGTCGGCCCCCATGACCGCGGTCTCACTGGCGAAGGCGACTCCCACCCGGGCGCCGTCCGCGTTGGCCAGGCCAACGATGCTGGTAATGTAGTACTCGGATTTGACATTGTTGTTGTCGACCCGGGCCAGCCAGTCGAACAGCGGCCCCGCCGGACCGACCAGCATGCCGCTGTAGCAGGCCCCGACCGACAGCTCCTCCGCCGTCGCATCCCGCGCCTCGACGATGCGAAGCAGGCGGCCGTCTGCGTCCTGGATCATCCGCCCGTACAGCGCCGCATCGGCCGGCTCAAAGCCCAGCATGGTCAGCTCGCCCGTGCCGAACAGCGGCTCCAGGTCGGCGGCGGTCAGCAGCGGGCAGTCGGCGTTGGTGACCAGCACCTCGCCCTCGAACCCGGCCAGGGCGTCCTTCGCACACAGCACCGCATGGGCGGTGCCCATCGGCGGGTCCTGGATGGCCACCGCCCCTTCGCCCAACCGCGCCGCGACGTGCGCCGCGACAGCCGGACTGTGCGTTCCGCAAACCACGACGATCCGCTCGGCGCCGGCGCCCTGGGCCGCGTCGATCGCGCGGTCCAGCATGGTGCGGCCGCCCACCTTGTGCAGAACCTTGGGGGTCGGCGATTTCATTCGCGTTCCCTGGCCGGCGGCCATGATCACGGCGGCGCGCTTGCTCATCGAGTCGTCCTGGAAGCCCGTTGCATTGCCGGAAGCTTTAGCCGAAAGCCCGTCTGGATGGCTAATCCCAATGACCTTTCCGGCTGGACGATCGTCTTCGATCTCGACGGCACCCTGATCGAGACCGCGCCGGACCTGGCCGGCGCCCTGACCACCCTGCTCGCGGAAGAGGGCCTCGCGGCCCCGCCCTACAAGAAGCTGCGCACTCTCATTGGCCGCGGTGGCCGCTGGATGACCCAGCAGGCGCTGGCGCTGGCCGGCCATGCCCCGACCGACGCCGAGCTCGACCGCCTGTTCGAGCGCATGCTGACCCTCTACCTGGCCCGGATCGCCGACGAGAGCCGACCCTTCCCCGGCGCCGTGGAGGCCATGGACGCCCTCACTGCCCGCGGCGC
>JANPKF010000137.1:0-1937 GCA_031425895.1 Caulobacteraceae bacterium
TCGCCACAGTGCCGGAACGCCATACGGCCGCGCTGCGCGAGGGCCTGGTCAGCTTCCCGATCCCGGTCCCGACCTCGCCCTTCACCGTTTCCATGCTGTGGCACCCGCGCCTCGACGCCGACCCGGCCCATCGCTGGCTGAGGGGTTGCCTGCGCGAGGTCTGCGGCTAGGCGCCCGCCTCGGCATCGCGCTTTCGACCTACAAGTTCCGCGCCAAAGAGAACGGTTGCTGCGGGTTCGCCGATTTTCTGCGCCGTTCGCGACGCTGCGGCTCCTTCTTGTTGGTCGGTCGCGGGGCGGCAGAATGGCCTCGCCGCTTCGATAGGCGGTAGCCGAACGCCTTTGGCCTTCAGACCGTGGCCCAAATCGCCGAAGCCCTCTACATAGCCGCCATGCCCGCCCCCTTCGCCGTGATCTTCGACCGCGACGGCGTCCTCAACGAGGACTACGGCTATGCCTATGAGCCGGAAAAGCTGGTCTGGATCCCCGGGGCCAGGGCGGCGATCAAGCGGGTCAACGACGCCGGCGGGGTGGTCGCCATCGCCACCAACCAGTCCGGGATCGGGCGCGGCTACTACAGCGAAGACCAGATGCATGGCTTCCACGCCGAGATGACGCGCCAGCTGGCCGAATCCGGCGCCCGCATCGACGCCATCTACTTCTGTCCCTTCCATGAGGACGCCATCGAGGACTGCTACCGCCAGGCCGACCATCCCGACCGCAAGCCCAACCCCGGCATGGTGCTGCGGGCGCTGAAGGATTTCGGCATCGATCCGAAGCGGGCCCTGATGATCGGTGACAAGCCGGCCGACGTGCAGGCGGCCAATGCCGCCGGCGTCGATGGCTATCTCTATGAGGAAGGCGACCTCGAAGACTTCCTGCTCGACGCCGCCTCGCGCACGGGTCTGCCGCTTTAACGCTTCTGTATGCTTCCTTCATGCCTCCTGACGCGTTAGTCAGGGGGCAATCATGCCGCTGCGTAAGCGGCGCTCCCGGGAAGCATCCATGACCGACCTGCCCGCCGCCTCGCACTCGGCGCTCGACCTTATCGGACTGACGCCGATGGTCGAGGTGACCAAGATCGACACCGGCCTCTGTCGCCTGTTCCTCAAGCTTGAAAACCAGAATCCCGGCGGCTCGATCAAGGACCGCATCGCCCGCGCCATGATCGAGGCGGCCGAGAAGGACGGGACCCTCAAGCCCGGTGGCGTCATCATCGAGGCCACGGCAGGAAATACGGGCCTTGGCCTGGCGCAGGTCGCCACCCTCAAGGGTTACAAGCTGATCCTGATCGTGCCGGACAAGATGGCGCGGGAGAAGATTCTTCACCTGCGGGCCATGGGTGTCGATGTGCGCATCACCCGCTCCGACGTCGGCAAGGGCCACCCCGAATACTACCAGGACATGGCCCAGACCATCGCCCAGGGCCTACCCGGGTCGTTGTACGTCAACCAGTTCGAGAACCCGGCCAACCCGCAGGCCCACTTCGAAACCACCGGCCCGGAAATTCTCACCCAGATGGACGGGGACCTCGACGCCGTGATCGTCGGGGTCGGTTCGGGCGGCACCCTCACGGGCCTCGGCCGCTACTTCCAGAAGAACAGCCCGAAAACCAAGATGATCCTGGCCGACCCGGTTGGCTCCATCCTCTACGACTACGTCAACACCGGAACCTACGGCGAGGCCGGCAGCTGGATCGTCGAGGGCATCGGCGAGGACTTCATCCCGGTCAACGCCCAGATGGACCTGGTCTCCTAGGCCTTCGCCATCAGCGACCGCGAAAGCGTCGAGACGGCCCGCGAACTGCTGCAGAAGGAAGGCATCCTGGCGGGCAGCTCGTCGGGCACCCTGCTGGCCGCGGCGCTGAAGTACTGCCGCGAGCAGACCGAGCCCAAGCGGGTGGTCAGCATCGTCTGCGACACCGGCGCCAAGTACCTG
>JANPKF010000138.1:0-5236 GCA_031425895.1 Caulobacteraceae bacterium
GCCAGAACAGCCATCGCATTCCGGCCGACCATGTGGACAAGGTGCTCGACACCACGGGCGCAGGCGACCAGTACGCCGCCGGCGTCCTCTATGGCCTGGCCAAGGGCCTGTCGTTCGACATCTGCGGCCGGCTGGGCTCGATGGCGGCGGCCGAGGTCATCGGCCACTACGGCCCGCGTCCGGAAAAGAACCTGCGTGACCTGGCCATCTCCAAAGGGCTGCTGAAATGAACCGCACGGCTGAAATCTCCCGCGATACGAAAGAGACCCAGATCAAGGTCTGGATCGACCTCGACGGCACGGGCGTCTCCACCGTCTCGACCGGCATCGGCTTCTACGACCACATGCTGGAAAGCTTCGCCCGCCACGGCGGCTTCGATCTGAAGATCGAGACGAAGGGCGACCTGCATATCGACATGCACCACACCGTCGAGGACACCGGCATCGTGCTGGGCCAGGCGGTGAAGCAGGCGCTGGACGGCTTCAAGGGCATCAAGCGTTTCGGCCACGCCTACATCCCGATGGATGAGACCCTGACGCGTTGCTCGCTCGACCTCTCCAACCGCCCCTACCTGATCTGGAAGGTCGACTTCTCGCGGCCCAAGGTCGGGGAGATGGATACCGAGCTGTTCAAGGAATTCCACCACGCCTTCGCCATGAACAGCGGCGCCTGCGTGCATCTGGAAACCCTCTACGGGGACAACACCCACCACATCGCCGAAAGCGGCTTCAAGGCCTTGGCTCGTGCGCTGCGGGTGGCGGTGGAGATCGATCCCAAGGCTGGCGGCCAGGCGGTATCGACGAAAGGCGTGCTGTAGGGATTCTTCCTTCTCCCCTTGGGGGAGAAGGTGGCCCCGAAGGGGTCGGTTGAGGGGTCGAAGACTGCTTCCGCCTCGAGTCCCGACCGCCAATCTCATCGTCCGGCGCGACCCCTCATCCGTCAGCTTCGCTGACACCTTCTCCCCCAAGGGGAGAAGGAACCGAAACGCCCAAAAGAGGAGGGCAAGCATGACCACCGTCGCCCTCATCGATTACGGCTCGGGCAATTTGCGCTCCGCCGAGAAGGCGCTGCTCAAGGCCGCATCGACTCTCGACCGTGCGCCGACGATCCTCGTCACCGGTGATCCCGATGCAGTGTCGAAAGCCGATCGCATCGTCCTGCCCGGTGTCGGCGCCTTCGCCGCCTGCATGGCCAACCTCGCCGGCTGCGACGGCCTGATCCCGGCCCTGAACAGCGCGGTCCAGCGCGGCGCCCCCTTCCTCGGCGTCTGTGTCGGTATGCAGCTGCTCGCCGACAGCGGCCTGGAGTTCGGCACGACCCCGGGCCTTGGCTGGATTCCCGGTCAGGTCCGCCGCCTCGAACCGCGCGATCCCACTGCCAAGGTGCCGCACATGGGCTGGAACACGGTGCGTCCCGCCAGCCCGCTGTTTGCCGGCCTCGGCTTCGCGCCGCACATGTACTTCACCCACAGCTTTGTCTTCGACCCCGCCGATCCGGGCGACATCGCCGCGACCTGCGATCACGGCGGTCCGTTCGTCGCCGCCGTGGCGCGGGACAACGTCATGGGCGTACAGTTCCACCCTGAAAAATCGCAAGCTGCCGGCCAGCGCCTGCTCGCCAACTTCCTGGAGCTCACGCTGTGATCCTCTACCCGGCCATCGATCTGAAGGACGGTCGCTGCGTGCGCCTCCTGCACGGCGACCTCAGCAAGGAGACGGTGTTCAACGCCTCTCCCGGCGACCAGGCCCTGTCGTTCCAGAGCCAGGGCTTCAACTGGCTCCACGTTGTCGATCTCAACGGGGCGGTCGAGGGCCGGGCGGTCAACATCGACGCGGTCGGGGCCATCCTTGAGGCCGTCTCTTTGCCGGTGCAACTGGGGGGCGGCATCCGCACCCTCGAACAGATCGAGACCTGGATCGAGGCCGGCATCTCCCGCGTGATCCTTGGCACCGTCGCCGTTCGTGACCCGGATCTGGTGAAGAAGGCCGCCCGTCTGTGGCCCGAACAGATCGCCGTCGGCATCGACGCCCGGGGCGGCATGGTGGCCACGCAGGGCTGGCTCGAAACCAGCGACATCGGCGTCGTCGACCTGGCCCGCAAGTTCGAGGACGCGGGCGTCGCCGCCCTGATCGTCACCGACATCGGCCGCGACGGGGCCATGACCGGCGTCAACGTCGAGCAGGTGGGCGAGGTGGCCGACGCGGTCTCCATCCCCGTCATCGCCTCGGGCGGCGTGGCCTCGATCCGCGATATCGAGATGCTGAAGACCCGGGAGGGCGTCCCCATCGCCGGCTGCATCCTTGGCCGCTCGCTTTACGAAGGCGCCATCGATCCGGCGCAAGCCCTGAACCTGGCCGCATGCTGAAGGTTCGCGTCATTCCCTGCCTGGACGTCAAGGACGGCCGCGTCGTCAAAGGCGTCAACTTCGTCGCCCTGCGTGACGCCGGCGACCCGGTCGAACAGGCTGCCGCCTACGACGCCGCCGGGGCCGACGAGCTGATGTTCCTCGACATTACCGCCAGTTCGGAAGGCCGTGGCCTGATCCTCGACGTCATCGCCCGCACGGCCGATGTCTGCTTCATGCCGGTCTCGGTCGGCGGCGGCGTGCGCACGGTGGAAGACGCGAGACGCCTGCTTCGGGCTGGAGCCGACAAGGTCAGCGTCAACACTGCTGCGGTGAATGATCCGGACCTGCTGTCCCGCCTGGCCGACGCTTTCGGCAGCCAGGCCGTGGTCTGCGCCGTCGATGCGAAGGCGCGTTCTGATGGCGGCTGGAACATCTTCACCCACGGCGGCCGCACCGATACCGGCAAGGACGCGGTGGAGTTCGCCGCCCTGGCGGTTGCGAAGGGCGCGGGCGAGATCCTGCTCACCTCGATGGACCGCGACGGCGCCAAGACCGGCTACGATATCCCCCTTCTGCGCGCCGTCACAGCGGCCGCCTCGGTGCCCGTCATCGCCAGCGGCGGCGCCGGCAACGCCGCCGACCTGGTCGAAGCCGTCCGCGACGGCCATGCCGACGCCGTCCTCGCCGCCTCGATCTTCCACTTCGGCGAGGTTAGCATCCGCGACGCCAAACAGGCCATGGCCGCCGCCGGCCTGCCCGTCCGACTGGAGGCCGCATGAGCGATCTCGGCGATACTCTCGACCGCCTCTGGGCGACGATCGAAAGCCGCAAGGGCGGCGATCCGTCGGCAAGCTGGACGGCGAAACTTCTGGCTGACCCGAAAATCGCGGCCAAGAAGCTTGGCGAAGAGGGTCTGGAAGCGGCGCTGGCCTGCGCGCTGGGCGACAAGGCCAACCTGACCGCCGAAGCCGCCGACGTCCTCTACCACCTGCTGGCCGCGCTGGCGGCGAGCGGCGTCACCCCGGATGACGTGGCGGCGGTCCTCCAGGCCCGTGAAGGGACGTCCGGGATCGCTGAGAAAGCCTCGCGCTGACCGCGGCTACTTGAGCACCACCCCGGCCGCCCGACGGCAGGTTTCCTTGGCGCAGTCGGTGGGATTGGCCTCGGGCGAGACGACATAGAGGATGCCGAGCGGGCGGCCCTTGCCCTTGGCCTCGATGGCCAGGGGCAGCAGGCCTTGGGTCAGCGGGTCGCGGTTCTCGATGGCGAAGCGGCGCGGCGCCGACTTCTCGCCGGCCATGCCCTTGGCAGGCGCGGCGCAGGCGATCTCGATGCGGTCGCGGAAGGCGGCGATCTCGGCCACCATACAGTCGGTCCAGGCTCCGCCCTCGGGGGCGTCCTGGGCGAGAGCGGGGGCAGGGGACAGCAGCAGGGCGGCGGCGAGAAGCAGGCTTTTCATGGGGCGAAGGTGCGCGAGCCGGGCCGCCGTCGTCAATCGCCCGCCTCAGGTTGACGTGCGGGTGATCTTTCGCACCTGCGAAGCTTTCCCTAAGGTCGCCGCCGATCCATTCAAACCAACGTTTGAATCCAAGCGAAGAGAGCCCCATGCGCGACGCCGTCATCGTTTCCTACGCCCGTACCGGACTGGCCAAGTCCGTTCGCGGCGGCTTCAACAACACCCACGGCGCGGCCATGGCCGGCCACGCCATCCAGCACGCGGTGTCCCGAGCCGGCCTCGAAGGGGCCGAGGTCGAGGACGTGATCCTGGGCTGCGGCGGTCCTGAGGGCGCCACCGGCATGAACGTCGCCCGCAACGCCGCCATCTGGGCCGGCCTGCCGGTGACCACCAGCGGCACGACCATCAACCGCTTCTGCTCCTCGGGCCTGCAGGCCATCGCCTCGGCCGCCCACTACATCAAGAACGAAGGCGCCGATGTCGCCATCGGCGGCGGCGTGGAATCGATCTCGCTGGTCAACGCCGGCGGCCACATGAACCGCTTCCACATCACCGAAGAAAAGCTGATGGAGATCAAGCCGGCCCTGTGGATGGCGATGATCAACACCGCCGACATCGTCGCCAAGCGCTACAATGTCGCCCGCGACTACCAGGACGAATACGCCCTGCGCAGCCAGCAGCGCATCGCCGCCGCGCAAGCCGCTGGCCTGTTCAACGACGAGATCGTCCCGATGGCCACCAAGATGAAGGTGGTCAACAAGGAAACGAAAGAAGAGAGCTTCGTCGACTACGTGGTCGATCGTGACGAGTGCAACCGTCCCGAAACCACGCTGGAAGGCCTGCAGTCGCTGCAGCCGGTCATGGGCGAAGGCAACTTCGTCACCGCCGGCAACGCCAGCCAGCTGTCGGACGGCGCCGCCGCCGTGGTGCTGATGGAAGCCAAGGAAGCCGAGCGTCGGGGCCTCAAGCCGCTGGGCCGCTTCAAGGGCTTCGCCGTCGCCGGCTGCGAGCCGGACGAAATGGGCATCGGCCCGGTCTTCGCCGTGCCGCGCCTGCTCGAGCGTCATGGCCTGAAGGTGGATGACATCGACCTGTGGGAACTGAACGAAGCCTTCGCGTCGCAGTGCCTCTACAGCCGCGACAAGCTGGGCATCGATCCGGAGAAGTACAACGTCAACGGCGGCTCCATCGCCATCGGCCACCCCTTCGGCATGACCGGCGCGCGCCTCGCGGGCCACGTGCTGCAGGAAGGCAAGCGCCGCGGCGCCAAGCACGTGGTGGTCTCCATGTGCATCGGCGGCGGCCTGGGCGGCGCCGGCCTGTTCGATATCAACTAGGACGCCTGAAGGCGGCGGGGGCTGGTCGTGTCCGGCCCCCGCCGACCTGACCGTTGCCACATCCGACGGCGTCGTCGGCGGCGAAAAACGCGTCAG
>JANPKF010000139.1:0-2208 GCA_031425895.1 Caulobacteraceae bacterium
GCCGCGTCCGGGACCTTCAGCATCCCCAGATACTGTTCCTTCGGATAGGCCATGTGCGGCTTGGCCGGATCGTACTCCGGCTGCGGCACCGGCGAGGGGCCGGCGTAGGGGGCGGGCGCCTTGAAGCGAGCAGCCTCCTCGGCGCTGATGCCGGCCTTTTCGAGGGTTGTGGGGTCGATCCAGCGGGCCGGGTCGATCGGCTCGTGGCTGGTGGCCACTTCCAGGGTCATCTGGTCGGGACCGGCGAAGTAGATCGAGCGGCACATGCCGTGATCGATGGGGCCGATGACGTTGACGCCATGGCTGCGGATGCGGTCGCGCATGGCGGTCAGCTGCTCGTCGCTGTCGACCCGGAAGGCCAGGTGCTGCAGCGTGCCAGGCGCCGAGGGCAGGGCCCCGTTGCCGGCGTGGGTCTTGCCAAGCTCGATGGGGATGTCGTCCACATTGGGAAGTTGGACGATAGAGAAGTAGCCGTGGTCGTTCATGCGCAGGAAGGCGTGCAGGCCGCCCGGCACCCCGTGCATGTCGAACAGGGCGACCAGGGGACAGCCCATGACCTCGCTGAAGAAGGCGATGTGTTTCTTGATGTCGCCGGCCATGAAGGCCAGGTGATGGATGCCGCTCGGCTGGGTCATGGTTTCCGCCCCTGTTCTCTTTGCCGGTATTGAGCGGCCGGAAACGCCGCGCCGCAAGCCCTCAACGACTTGCCTGCCGCCACGTCGCCCTGCCAAATCTGCGTGATCGGGCCGGAAAAGAGCCCAGGGGAGACGCAGCATGGACGTCGTTCGCGAGCCCTATGGCTACACCTACGCCGAGCAGAGCCGGCTGAAGGAGGTCTATGGCGGGGCCCACGGGCGGGTGTTCGTCGAATGCATGCGCATCTATCCGGCCGAGCGGCCGTCGAAGACGGTGATCCTGTTCAGCCATCCGATCGGCGGCGGCAGCTTCCTGCCGCTGGTCACCGCCCTGGCCCGGGCCGGCAAGCACGTCATCTACTGCAACACCCGCTATCGCGGGAACGACAACGCCCTGATCCTCGAGAAGTGCGTGATGGATCTGGGCGCCTGTGTCGCCGACCTGAAGAAGCGGTTCGGGTACGAAAAAGTGGTGCTGGGCGGCTGGTCAGGCGGCGGGTCGCTGTCGATGTTCTACCAGGACCAAGCGACCAACCCGACCATCACCCATACCCCGGCCGGCGATGAGGTGGACCTGGTCGGCGCGGGCCTGATTCCGGCCGACGGGGTCATGCTGCTGGCCGCTCACATCGGCCGCAGCGTGACGATGACCGAGTGGATCGATCCCTCGATCCTGGACGAGAGCAAGCCGTTCCAGCGCGATGTCTCGCTGAACATCTACGACCCGGCCTGCCCCGATCAGCCGCCCTATTCGGACGCCTTCGTGCGCAAGTTCCGCGACGCCCAGATCGCCCGCAACCGTCGCATCACCGACTGGGCCAAGGCTCAGCTTGCCGCTCTGAAGGCGGCCGACGATCCGGACGCCGAACGGTGCTTCATCGTCCAGGGCACGATGAGCGACGTGCGCTGGACCGATCCGACGCAGGAGCCGTCCGACCGGGCGCCCCATACCTGCTACATGGGCGATCCGAAGATCGCCAACGATGGGCCGATCGGGCTGGGGCGGTTCACCACGCTGCGGTCGTGGCTGTCGCAGTGGAGCTATGACGAGAGCCGGGCCAACGGGCTGATCAATGCGCCGAACATCAAGGTCCCCAGCCTGGTGATCAACAACACCGCTGACCTGGCCTGCACGCCCAGCCATGCGGCGCGGCTGTTCGAGGCGCTCGGCTCGGACGACAAGACCTATGTCGATATCGAGGGCGCCGACCACTACTACATCGAGAAGCCGGAACTGCTGCCGAAAGCGACGGCGGCGGTGGTCGGCTGGATGGACGCGCGGGGGTTTGTTTAGGGTCAATCGACATTCTCGTCCCGCCCTAAACTCCGCTCCTCCCGGCGAATGCCGGGATCCAGTTCATAGGGCGCCGCTGGTCAGGATCCGTGCCTTTGGGCACGGCACGGTCCTGCTTGCGGCCATCACAGCCGTGCCCAAGGGCACGCATCCTGGCCATCGAGGTCACGCGGCTGGGTCCCGGCATTGGCTTGCGCCGAACTTCGTTTCGCCGGGATGAGCGGAATGGAAGTGAGCCTAGTCCTGCACCCCGGCGATGATCTCCAGCATCAGGTCGCG
>JANPKF010000140.1:0-7094 GCA_031425895.1 Caulobacteraceae bacterium
CCTTCGTATCTGCTTTCCAGTTCGCGCTCTCGCCCGAACGGTTCTAAACTCCCGTTCGACAAATCACGCGATCGAGGGTGGTTTTTGAGCGCAAATCGCGGCCGAACAGGCTAAAGCGACCGCCCAGACACCCTCAAACGACAAAATTCTCGGGGAAAACGGGATGAGCAGCGCGAAAACCGACCTCGCCGGCAAGGTTGATCACACCCCTCTGGCGCAGGCGTTCGCAAAGCACCTGAAGAGCAAGGCCTTGCTTGACGCAGAAGGTCGCTTCCTGGCCCAGGTCGCCGGCGACCTGCAGGCCGAGGAACTTCCCCCCGTTTCCGAAGACGGCCTGGGCGCCCTGTTCGCCGACTTCTGGCGGTTCGCCGAAGCCGCAGACGGCCAGGACCCGGCCATCCGCCTGCGCCGCTGGGTAGATCCGGACGGCAATGATCTCGCCCGCGACCTCCTCGAGATCGTCCAGGATGACCGGCCCTTCCTGGTCGACAGCATCATGGGCGTGGTCGCCGAGTCCGGCCTGCCGGTGCGGGCCATGTTCCACCCCATCGCCCAGATCGGCGGCCCCAGGGAGGGCAGGGGGGCCCGCTCCCTGATCCAGGTGCAGCTCGACCCGGTCGGCGAGGATCGCGAGGCCGGCCTCATCGAGGCGGTCATGGCCACCCTCGCCGACGTCCGTTCCGCCGTTGGCGACTTCAAGCCGATGAAGGCCGTCATCCGCCGGGCCATCGAGGAGCTGGAAAGCACCACGCTGGGCGCCGCCGACGCCGACGAGCACGCCGAGCAACTGGCCTTCCTGCAATGGCTGGAGAACGACCACTTCGTCTTCCTGGGCGCCCGCACCTACGAATATCCGCGCACCGCCGACGGTGGCTACGCGGCCGAGGAGCCGCTCTACCAGCCCGAGGGCAGCCTCGGCGTCCTGCGCGACCAGTCCCGCGCCGTCCTGCGCCGCGCCTCCGAGCCGGCCATCCTCTCGCAACAGGTGCGCCGCCACCTCGAGACCGGCCCGGCCCTGACGGTGGCCAAGTCCAACCTGCGCTCGTCGGTGCACCGCCGCGCCTACATGGACTACGTCGGGGTCAAGCGTTACGGCGCCGATGGCCTGCCGTCGGGCGAGGTCCGCTTCGTCGGCCTGTTCACCGCCGAGGCCTACGAGACCCCGGCCAGCGAAGTGCCGCTGATCCGCCGCAAGATCCGCCTGGCCCTCGACCACGCCAGTGTCGTTCCCGGCAGTCACAACGACAAGCGCCTGCGCCACATCATCGAGACCTACCCGCGCGACGAACTGTTCCAGCTTCCGGAATCGGAGCTGCTCGAACAGGCGATGGGCATCCTCCACCTGATCGACCGCCCGCGCCTGAAGCTCTTCGCCCGCAAGGACCCGTTCGACCGCTTCATCTCCGTCCTGCTCTACGTGCCGCGCGACCGCTACGATTCGGGCGTCCGCGAGCGGGCCGGCAAGCTGATCGCCGCCGCCTACAACGGCCGCGTCTCCGCCTACTACCCCAGCTTCTCCGACGCCCCCCTGGCCCGCGTCCACTACATTATCGGCGTCACCCCCGGCGGCCACGCCGAGCCGGATCTCGCCGATCTGGAAGCCGAGATCGCTGAAACCGCCCGCACCTGGGGCGACCGCTTTGACGCCGCCATCCGCGCCTCCGGCCTGCCGACCACCCCGGCCCTGGCCCGCTGGGCGAACGCCTTCAGCGGCGGCTACCGCGACTTCTACGGCGCCGAGGAAGCCCTCGCCGACCTGCATGAAGTCGACGCCATGGGCGCCCCGGGCGAGCCGGGCGGGGATTTCCGCGTCCGCGCCTTCCGCCAGGTGGGCGACAGCGCCCTGCGCTTCCGCTTCAAGCTCTACCATCGCGGCGGCCACGTGCCGCTGGCCGACGTGACGCCCATCCTTGAGCACATGGGCCTGCGCGCGCTGATCGAGGACGCCTTCGAGCTGTCGCCGCAAGGAACCTCCGGCCCCGAGCCCGTCTGGGTCCATGAGTTCCTGGTCGAGGACCGGGCCGGCGAGCACCTGGTCTTCGCAGACGTCCGCGACGCCTTCGAGGCCCTGTTCACCGCCGTCTGGATCGGACAGACCGAGAGCGACGGCTTCAACCGCCTGGTGCTGGACCTCGGCGTCTCCTGGCGCGAGGCCGCCCTGGTCCGCAGCCTCGCCAAGTACCGCCTGCAGTCGGGCCTCGACCCCAGCCAGTCGGTGCAGGAACAGGCGCTCAGCGAAAACCCCGGCATCGCCCGGCTGATCCTCGACATGTTCCGGATCAAGTTCGACCCGGCGGTCAAGGCCGACGTCCCGGCCCGCCAGGTCCAGGCCGAAAAGGTCATGGAAGAGATCGTCGCCGCCCTGCAGGCCGTCGAGAGCCTCGACGCCGACCGCGTGCTGCGCCGCCTGGCCCTGCTGGTCGTGGCCTGCAAGCGCACCAACTTCTACCTGCAGGACGAGCACGGCCAGCCCAAACCCTACATCAGCTTCAAGGTCGCCAGCCGCGAGCTCGACGACCTGCCGGCCCCCAAGCCCTACCGCGAGATCTTCGTCTGGAGCCCGATGGTCGAGGGCGTCCACCTGCGCTTTGGCCCGGTCGCCCGGGGCGGCCTGCGCTGGTCCGACCGTCGCGACGACTTCCGCACCGAGGTGCTGGGCCTGGTCAAGGCGCAACAGGTCAAGAACGCCGTCATCGTCCCCGTCGGCTCCAAGGGCGGCTTCTTCCCCAAGCAACTGCCGCGTGGCGGCACGCCGGACCAGATCCGGGCCGGCGGCATCGCCGCCTACACTGTCTTCCTGTCGGGCCTCCTCGACATCACCGACAACATCGATGCGAACAACGAGGTTGTCCGCCCGGCCGGCGTCATCGCCCATGAGGGCGACGATCCCTACCTCGTCGTCGCCGCCGACAAGGGCACCGCCACCTTCAGCGACATCGCCAACGGCATCGCCATCTCCTACGGCTTCTGGCTGGGCGACGCGTTCGCGTCAGGGGGATCGGTCGGCTACGACCACAAGGTCATGGGCATCACCGCCCGCGGCGCCTGGGAAGCGGTCAAGCGCCACTTCCGCGAGGCCGGCAAGGACATCCAGAAGGAGCCCTTCACCGTCGTCGGCGTCGGCGACATGTCGGGCGACGTGTTCGGCAACGGCATGCTGCTGTCCAGGCAGATCCGCCTGCTGGCCGCCTTCGACCACCGCCACATCTTCCTCGACCCCGATCCGGACCCGGCGATCAGCTGGGAAGAACGCGACCGCATGTTCAAGCTGCCGCGCTCGTCCTGGGACGACTATGACAAGAGCAAGATCAGCAAGGGCGGCGGCGTCTTCGCCCGCAGCCTGAAAACCATCCCGATCACGCCCGAGGTCAAGGCTGCCCTCGACCTGAAGAACGACGCGGTCAGCCCCAGCGAGCTGATGACCGCCATCCTCAAGGCCCGGGCCGAGCTCCTCTACCTCGGCGGCATCGGCACCTATGTGAAAGCCAGACGCGAGAGCCACGCCGACGCCGGCGACAAGGCCAGCGACGCCATCCGCGTCGATGCGCCGGATCTGCGGGTCAAGGTGGTCGGCGAAGGCGCCAACCTCGGCCTCACGCAAGCCGGCCGCATCGAGTTCGCCCGGAACGGCGGCCGCATCAACACCGACGCCATCGACAACAGCGCCGGGGTCGACAGCTCCGACCATGAGGTCAACATCAAGATCCTCACCGGCATCATCGAGCGGTCGGGCAAGCTCGACCGCCCGGCCCGCGACGCCCTGCTGGCCTCGATGACCGACGATGTCGCCCACCACGTCCTGGCCCACAACTACGACCAGACCCTCGCCCTCTCCCTGCTGCAACAGGACGCCCCGGGCGAGATCGACAACCACGCCCGCTTCATCGCCGGGCTGGAATCGCACGGCAAACTCGACCGCCGCGTCGAGGGCCTGCCCGACGCCATCGCCCTGCAGGACCTGGCCAAGGCCGGCCAGGGCCTCACCCGGCCCGAACTCGCCGTCCTGCTGGCCTACGGCAAGCTCGACCTGTTCAGCGACATGATCGCCACCCAGGGCCCCGACGATCCGGCCTTCCGCGCCATCCTCCAGGCCTACTTCCCGGACGGGGTGCAGCAATACGCAGGGGAGATGGACCGCCATCGCCTGCGCCGCGAGATCATCGCCACGGTGATGAGCAACGAGATCGTCAACCGCTGCGGACCCACCTTCGCCAGCCGGCTGAAGGCCGCCGCCGGCGCCGACGACGCCGCCCTGATGGTCGGCTTCGAGGCCGGCCGCCGCATCATCGGCTTCGACACCCTCTGGGAAGACATCGAGGCGCTCGACGGCAAGGCGTCCGCGCAAGGCCAGATGTCCCTCTTCCGGGCCCTCGGCCACGTCCTGCGCAGCCAGACCTACAGGATGGCCCGCCGCGCCAAGACCGGCGCGCCTGTCCAGGCCCTAGTCGACCGCTACCAGCCGGCCATGGCCGAGCTGGCGGCCCTGACTCCCGCCATCCTCTCGCCCTTCGAACAGAAGGCCGTCGGCCGCCGCGCCAGGGCCTTCGCCACCGACGGCGCTCCGGAAGCCCTGGCCTCCGCCGTCGCCGCTCTGCAACCCCTGACGACGGCCGCCGACCTCATCGATCTGGCCGCCGCCCAGGGCTGGCCCGCCGTCGCCGCCGCCCGCGTCTACCACCAGGTCGGCGCCGCCTTCTTCTTCGACAAGCTGCGCGCCGCGGCCGGCGAAAAGCGGGGCGGGGACCACTACGAGCGGATGGCCGTGCGCCGCCTGATCGAGGACATGCTGTCTGAGCAGACCGCCGTCACCCGCGCCGTCATGGCCTTCGCCACCAACCCCCAGGCCGGCGACACCAGCGAGCAGGCCGCCCAGACGGTCAAGTCCTGGGCCGCCATGCACCAGGGCCCCGGCCGCGCGGTCCGCCGCACGGTCGAAGAGATCGAGCACGCCTCCGGCGGCTGGACCTTCGCCAAACTCACCATCGCCAATGCGGCCCTGCGCGAACTGGCGGACGAGGCGGCGAAGTAGGGCGGGGCGGATTGAGAAGAACCCTTCTCCCGACAAGCGGGAGAAGGATCAAAGCAGGCCCGGACCCCCCCCCCGACCGCGCCAGGTTTTACGCCGTCAGCGCCCCATACACATGCCCGCGCGAGAACCCCGCGAGACACTTAGACAAATGCTGTTGTTTGGCCGGGATGAGGCGACCCGGACGTCGTGCGTCCATCACCGGAGTCTGACCTGGACTGACCTGGCTCATGTGGACGGGGCGGCTGGATGGCTGAGCGAGAGGATGGCGTCGGCTTCCGGAGAAGGCGGCCGACCCGCGCGATGAGCTGGTCATCCCTGAAAGGCTTGGCCAGAAAGTCGCGCGCGCCCAGACCGATAGCGACCTTGACGTCTTCGGGCCTGTTCCGCGCGGTCAGGACCAGAGTCGGGGGATAGAAGGCCTTGACCGCCATCAGGTGTGAGAGCACCTCAAACCCGTCCATCACCGGCATATTGAGGTCCAGCACCAGGCCGTCCGGTCGAAGGTCCCGGATGCGACTCAGTCCCTCGCGCCCATCGCGGGCAAAGAAGGTCTGGAAGCCCGCCAGGTCGAGCCGTGTTGTAACCAGCTCAAGCACCAAGGGATCGTCTTCAACGATGAGGACGCACGGACGCCGTCGTTCAGAAGCCAACGGCATCGTTCACCTCCGGGGTCTGCCACTGTGTCGCCCGGATGAGAGTCGCCACCATATCGGCTGCGACGATCGGCTTTCCGATCACGCCATCAAATCCGCCGGTGTCACAGTTCACGGTCCCGGCGTCGTCAGCTGTAAAGGCGAATACAGGCGCGTCCTGATTGGGACCGGGCTCGTTTCGAATCCGCTGAAGGGCGCCTTGGCCATCCAGAACCGGCATGTGAAGATCGAGCAGGATGACATCGAACGGCGCTTCAGCCGCCATTGCGGCGACTTCCGCCCCATCCACCGCCTCGGTCACCTCAGCGCCGAACTGCTGAAGGAGGGCGCGGGCCAGATCACGGTTCGCGGCGTTGTCGTCGGCGACCAGGACACGGACGCCGGAAAGCGAGGCTGATGCGGTCGATTCCTCTTCCGTTTGAATCGGGGAGGCCGCCGGCGGTGCATCGATATGGAAATGGAAGGCCGAGCCTTGCCCTGGCGTGCTGTCGACGTCGATCTCGCCACCCATGGCTTCAGTAAGCCCTCTGCAAATGGCCAGACCCAACCCTGTGCCGCCGTGTCGGCGCGTGGAAGAGGCGTCAACTTGCGAAAAGCGCTGAAACAGACGCGCCCGTTGCGCTTCGTCCATGCCGGCCCCGGTGTCCTCGACTCGAACGCGGAGGATTTGCTGGTTCGCGTCGTACCCCAACGCTAGCCGAACAGTCCCTGCTTCGGTGAACTTCACCGCGTTGCCGATGAGATTGAGCAATATCTGGCGCAATCGATCTGGATCCACGCGCACATGACCCGGGATATCGGGGCTCGCTTCAAACTCCAGCCAGAGCGACTTGGCCTCGGCTTGAGGACCAAACATCGCCAGGGTGTCCTCGGCGACCGCAACGATGTCGACAGGCCTGGGGTCGATTGTCACCTGATCGGCCTCGAGCTTGGAGAAGTCGAGGATGTCATTGACGATGGAGAGCAGGGCCGTGCTCGCGCCCTTCACCCGGCTGACCATCATCCGAGCTGTCTCAGGCAGGTCGGTGCGGCCCGCCAGGAGACCCGTGAAACCGAGGATAGCCGTCAGCGGTGTACGAATTTCGTGGCTCATATTGGCCAGGAATTCCGCCTTTACGGCAGCGGCGGCCTCGGCTTGATCGCGCGCCGCCTCCAGAAGAACGTTGGTCTCCTGCAACTTTTCTTCCGCCTGCTTCAGAGCCGTGACGTCGCTCACAAGCACATAGAAGCCCTGGGTGCGCCCGGAGGCGTCGATGTCGGGAATATAGTGCGCCAGGGTGTGGCCGACCTCACCGGATGGCTTGATCAGCGTTCGAGAAAAGGTTTCGGCCCGGCCGTTCAATGCCGCCTGGATGTACCGCTCGTTCTTGGCGAACAGCTCCGCGCCCAGGAGCTCCGGAAGCGTGATTCTG
>JANPKF010000141.1:0-4615 GCA_031425895.1 Caulobacteraceae bacterium
GTCGGATCAGGGCAGCCCCGACCACCCGGGAGTGGCGCCAGCGCTGAAAGCGCCCGCTCGAGCACAGCATCCCGACGCCGGCGCGGCCCGCTCCCGACCGCGACGCCGCCACCTTCTCCCGACGAGCGGGAGAAGGGATTCGTTACGCCTCTGCTTTCGCCACCGCCGCCACCGCCGCGATGGCGTCTACGATCTGGTCCCAGAAGACCGGCGGCACGTCATGGCCCATGCCGGGGATGATCAGCAGCTCGGCGCCGGGAATGCTGTCCGCCGTGTCGTGAGCGCCGGCGACGTTGACCAGGGTGTCGGCCTCGCCGTGGATGACCACGGTCGGGGCGGTGACGCCCTTCAGCTTGGGACGGCGGTCCGGCGAGGCCAGCACGGCGGCGTACTGGCGCATGAAACCGACGGGATAGTAGCTGCGCTGCACATCGGCGGCCATGCGCTCGCGCAGGGCGGCCTCGTCGACGTGGCCCGGCGAGCCGACGATATGGGCGGTCTTCAGACCGGCGGCGAGGAAGCCTTCGAGATCGTCGTGCGGGTTGGGGGCAGGCGTGCTCAGCGCCGCCATGGCTTCGGGCGTGCCGGTCGGCAGCTCGCGGTTGCCGGTCGTCGACATGATCGAGGTCAGGCTCAGCGTCTGGTTCGGGAAGTCGGCGGCGACCAGCTGGGCGATCATGCCGCCCATCGAGGCGCCGACGATGTGGGCCTTGTCGATGCCGAGCGCGTCCAGCACCCCGACGGCGTCCTCACTCATTTCCTGCAGCGTGTAGGCGACCGGAGCCGCCGCGCCGGTGGCGAAGGCGGTGAAGACGGCGGCCATGTCGGGCAGGCCGGCCTCGTCCATCTTGGAGGAAAGTCCGATGTCGCGATTGTCGAAGCGGATGACCCGGAAGCCTCGCGCCGCCAGCGCATCGCAGAAGCCCTCCGGCCAGCGGGTCATCTGGGCGCCCAGGCCCATGATCAGCAGCAGGGGATCGCCCGATCCGCGCTCGTCGTACTCGATGGTAATGCCGTTGGCGGAAAGCTGGGGCATGGGGTTTCCTCTTGTCTCGTTTGTACGCAGTGTCCTGTCGCAACCCACCCCCGTCAATTGCGTCGGCGCTCGCGGGCCGGGGATGGACTATAATGATCCGCCGCTTCGATAAGGGCGGCCCGGCCAGCCGCGCGGGCAGGCAGGCGACCGTGGGGCGACCGCCGGTCCGCCAAAGTCTACCCTCCGGGCGACCAAAGGGCCACCGAACGTCCACCCAGGGGCCACCGTCGTTTCCGGGCATAGTGCAATGAAAACAAGGTGATCCCCTGTTTTCACCGGGTTCTCCACACCGCCTCCATTGATTTCCCCCGCGCCTGTGCTTTGTTCCCCTCCCGTTTCAAGGAGCTGCCCGTGACCGCAACCCCCGTCCGTCTCGCCATCGCCGGGGCGCTGGGTCGTATGGGGCAGGCGGTCGAACGCTCGGCGGAGGGCCGCGAGGACGTGGCGGTGAGCGCCCGCTTCGATCGTCCGGGGGCGGAGGGACAGGACCTGGTCAGCCAGGTGCAGGCGCTGTCCCAGGCCGACGTCGTCATCGACTTCACCGTCCCTGAGGCCTCGGTCGGCCTGGCCGAAGCCGCCGCCGGGCGCGGCGGTGTCGCCCTGATCATCGGCTCGACCGGCCTGTCACCCGACCAGATCCGCCGCATCGACGAGGCGGCGAAACGCATCCCTATTGTCCGCTCGGGCAACTACAGCCTGGGAGTCAACATGCTGCTGGGGCTGGTGGCCCAGGCGGCGCGGGCCCTGCCGGAGGATTTCGACATCGAGGTCTTCGAGGCCCATCACCGGCGCAAGGTCGACGCTCCCTCGGGCACCGCCCTGATGCTGGGCGAGGCGGCGGCGAAGGGCCGGGGCGTTACCCTCGCGGATGTCAGGCTGCCCCCGCACGACGGCATCACCGGTGCGCGCAAGGCCGGCGGCATCGGCTTTTCGGTGGTGCGCGGCGGCGGCATCATCGGCGACCACAGCGTCATCTTCGCCGGCGAGGAGGAGGTGCTGACCCTCTCTCACAGCGCCAGCGACCGGGGCCTGTTCGCCCGCGGCGCCATCGCGGCCGCGACCTGGGCGGTCCGTCAGCCGCCCGGACTTTATGACATGCAGGATGTGTTGGGGCTCAAGAGCCCTGCTGGAGACTAGACCGTTGAAAAACCTGACCGTGCTGCTGGCCGCCTCGGCCTGCCTGATCGCCGTGCCCGTCTCCTTTGCCGAGCCCGCCTGGGCGCAGCTTCCGGGATCGCGCACCCTGACCGCCCAGGACCTGTTCAGCCTGGAGCAGGCCACCGACCCGCAGGTTCGGCCGGGCGGCAAGCAGGTAGTCTATGTGCGGGCCAGCAACGACATCAACGCTGACCGCGCCCGCCGCTCGATCTGGATCGTGGACGCCGCCACCGGCGCCCAGTCGCCGCTGGTCACCGGCCCGGGCAACCACATGAGCCCGCGCTGGTCGCCGGACGGCAAACGCCTGGCCTATGTCTCCACGGCCGAGGGCGGCGCCCAGCTGTTCGTGCGCTGGATGGACACCGGGGCGACGGCCCGCGTCGCCGTCCTGCCCGAGGGACCGGACAGCATCGCCTGGTCGCCGGACGGCCGGTCCATCGCCTTCCTGATGTTCACCGGCGGGGGCGGCCTGACCCTGACCAGCGGGACGGCGCCGACCAAGCCGGAGGGAGCGACCTGGGCCGAGCCGCTGAAGATCATCGAGGGCCTGCGCTACAAGACCGACAGCGAAGGCATCCTGAAGCCCGGCGCCGGCCAGATCTATGTGGTCTCGGCCGACGGCGGGGCGCCGCGCCAGCTGACCAGCGGCGCCTTCGACAACCAGGGCCCGCTCAGCTGGAGCCGGGACGGCTCGAAGATCCTGTTCTCCAGCGCCCGCGAGGCCGGCTGGGAGCATGATCCGGCTCTGGTCGATCTCTATGAACTCACCGTCGCCACCGGCGCGGTGAAGCGGCTGACCGACCGGTTCGGCCCGGACTTTGCGCCCAGCCTGTCTCCGGACGGCAAGATGATCGCCTATCTGGGCTTCGACGACAAAAAGACCGCCTACCACGACACCCACCTCTATGTGGCGGCGGCCGACGGCAGCAATCCGCGCCGGGTGGCGGCCGAGCTCGACCGGTCGGTCGACGACTTCCGCTGGGCCGAGGACAGCCGCAGCCTGACCTTCCAGTACGTCGACCGGGCGATCACCCGGCTGGCGCGGGTCGATCTGGCGGGCAAGGTTTCGCCGATGACCCTGGAGCTGGGCGGCGGCGGCCTGGACCGGCCCTACAGCGGCGGCGGCTTCGATGCGAAATCGGGCGTCATCGCCTTCACCCGCGCCACAACCAGCCGCCCGGCCGACCTCTACATCAAGGGGGCCGGCGCGCCCGTCCAGGCGACCCGGCTGAACGAGGACCTGCTGGCCGCCAAGACGCTGGGCAAGGTCGAGGCCCTGGAGGTGAAATCCTCGCTGGACGGGCAGGAGGTTCCAGCCTGGCTGGTTTATCCGCCGAACTTCGATCCGGCGAAGAAGTATCCGCTGGTTCTGGAGATCCACGGCGGGCCGAACACCTCCTACGGCCCCTACTTCGCCACCGACATGCAGCTCTACGCGGCCGCCGGCTACATCGTGCTCTACACCAACCCGCGGGGCTCGACCTCCTACGGCGAGGCGTTCGCCAACCAGATCGACAAGAAATACCCCGGCCCCGACTATGACGACCTGATCAGCGCCGTGGACGCGGCCATCGCCAAAGGCCATGTCGACGACCGCAACCTGTTCGTTACCGGCGGCTCGGGCGGCGGGGTGCTGACCGCCTGGATCATCGGCAAGACCGACCGTTTCCGCGCCGCCGCCACCCAGAAGCCGGTGATCAACTGGACCACCGAGGCCCTGACCTCGGACATCCCCCTGGTCACCGCCGGATACTGGTTCGCCAGGATGCCGTGGGAGGACCAGAAGTCCTACTGGGACCGCTCGCCGCTCAGCCTGGTCGGCAATGTGAAGACCCCGACCCTGGTCGTGGTCGGCGAGAACGACCATCGCACCCCGGTGTCGGAAGCGGCCCAGTACTACCAGGCCCTGCAGCTGCGAAAGGTGCCGAGCGCCTTTGTCATCGTGCCGGGCGCCAGCCATGGCGGCATCGCGGCCCGGCCCTCGCAGTCGGGGGCCAAGGCCGGCGCGATCATCGCCTGGTTCGAGAAGTACCGGGTCCGGTAGTGCACCCCGCGCCGCTTTTCCGGGAGACCGACGATGCGGTGCTGGCCGCCCGCGTTCATGCCGCGCCGTTCGCCCTGATCTGCGCCAGCGCCGGCGGCCGGCCGGTGGCGGCGCACGCGCCGATCCTGCTGGAGGGCCGGCGACTGCGGTTCCACCTGTCGCGGGCCAACCCGGTGGCCAGAGCCCTGACCGATGGCGCGACCGTCCTTGCGGTGATCACCGGCCCCCACGCCTACATCAGCCCCGACTGGTACGGCCAGGAGGACCAGGTCGGCACCTGGAACTACCTGTCGGTCGAACTGGAAGGCCCGGCGCGGATCCTAGATGCGCAGGCGGCGACGGCCTTGCTCGACGATCTGTCGGATCGTTTCGAACGC
>JANPKF010000142.1:0-2035 GCA_031425895.1 Caulobacteraceae bacterium
CGTGAGGGCAATGTCGGTTCCCGAGACCACAGGCAAAGGTCTGGCCAGCCCCGGCGTCGCACTTTGCGCCCAGGCGGGCAGCAGACTGCTGAGGACCGCTCCCCCGCCGATCGCGCCGGCGCCACGCAGCAACTGGCGCCGTTGAAAGTTCTGCATTCGGACAGCCCTGATAGTGATCTCGTCGGGCCCGCGAGTTCGTGGGCCCCTGCGCCCTGTACGTAGGGACAGCGGCAAATCCCTCAAGTGCGGGGCAAAAGCCACTCCGTTTTCGTTTGAGGGAAGCCAGGACCTGACGCGTACACTGCAATGAAGGATGCGTGCGCAGGCCCTGGCCCCGGACGATCCGTTACAGGAGCGCGACCATGAAGATCTTTGCCCTAGCCACCCTGGCCAGCCTCGCCATGGCGACGACCGCCATGGCCCAGCCGGCCCATGACCATTCCGCGATGCCGGGGATGGATCATTCGAAGATGGGCGCCGCCAAGGAGGCCCCCGCCGCGCAGGGCACCGGGGTGGTGAAGTCGCTGAACGCCAAGGCCGGCAAGGTGACCCTGCAGCATGGACCGATGCCGGCGCTGAAGTGGCCGGCGATGACCATGGCCTTCAAGGCCGATCCGGCGTTGCTGGCGGGCCTCAAGACGGGTCAGAAGGTGGCCTTCTCGGTGAAGACCGGCAAGGGCGAGCCGCAGATCGTCAGCATCAAGGCCAACTGATACCGCCCGAACGGGCTCCGGTCACCTCATCGGCGGCTGGAGCCTTCGGCAACCAGGAGCACTGCAGCGATGAGCGAGCGGCTTGATGCGTTGATGGCGAGCTTGGCGGCCTCACAGGTCGACCACGATCTCAACAACCTCGAAGGCGCTGTCGAGCGGCGCATCGCGGCGCGGCGGCGGGAGTTGAAAGCCACCGCTGCGCTGACGCCGATCCGCGTCGCCTCGGTGGGCTTGGCGCTGGCCGTCGGCGTCACCGCGGGCGGGGCCGTGGCCGGGGGTCTTGCTCGCCAGACCCCATCACTGGCGAGCTACTCGGCCGGCGCGTACCTGGCGCCCTCCTCGTTGCTCGAGGGCGGTTGAATGAGCCTCGCCCGGGGCATGCTGCTGACCCTCGTGGCCTCGGTGATCCTCGGCGCCTTGGGCGCCTGGGCCGGCGCACACTACGCCGTTCGCCAGATGCACGGCGCGACGCCGATGCATCAGATGGTTCACGACGAGCTCAAACTCTCAGCCGACCAGGCAAGCCGGATCGATCGGATGGAAAAGCTGCATGCGGGGCGGCGCCACGCGCTGGAGACCGAGATGCGCGCCGCCAACCGTGAACTGGCGCAGGCCCTCGAGGACGGACACGCCTTCACGCCAAAGGTGCAGGCCGCGATCGACCGGTTCCACATGGCCATGGGCGCACTCCAGAAGGAGACCATCGTTCACGTGCTGGACATGCGCTCCGTCCTCACACCGGATCAGGCCCGCCGGTTTGATGACAGGGTCGTGCGCTCGCTGACGCAAGATCCCGCGTGACCTTCGATGACGGTGCGGATGCGGCGCTTGCCCGCCGCGCCGCCGACGGCGACGACGGGGCGTTCACCCAGCTCGTCGGCCGGCACAAGGATGCGCTGTACCGACTCCTGCGGCGCTACAGCGGGAGCTCAGACGAAGCCTATGAGGTCGTTCAGGAGACCTTCGTTGCAGCCTGGGGCGCCCTTGGCCGCTACGATCCAGCCCGGCCGTTTGGACCGTGGCTGCGGACCATTGCTCTCAATAAGGCCCGCGATCGCGCCCGACGGGGCCGGCTGCGTTCCCTGGTTTTCGGAGCGCGGCCACTCGATGCCGAGGGCGCCGATCAGGTCGCCGACCCAAAGCAGCCTGCGGATGAGGCGCTGATATCCTTGCAGCAAACGCAAAGGCTCGACCGAGCCATCGCCGCCCTGCCAGATCAGCTGAAGGCGCCCCTGCTTCTCACGGCCTTCGAGGGTTGTTCCCAGATCGAGGCCGGCCGCCTGCTCGGCATCTCCGCCAAGGCGGTGGAAACCCGGGTCTCC
>JANPKF010000143.1:0-8309 GCA_031425895.1 Caulobacteraceae bacterium
CGGCGCGTGGGCCGGGCCACCCGGAATGTAGCCTGTGGCGTAGCCCGGACCGTAGGCCGACTGCCTGCGAATGTGGGTCGCGATGTGGTCGGGTGGCGCTACATCGGGCGCCGTGGTCTGCGGTTGTCGCCGGCCCGGCTCAAAGCGCCCCAAAATCGATATGTCTAGACATATTCATCGGCTTCAGCGGACCTGGTCCCACTCGGCGACGACGGCCGGATCGGTCTCGGCGGCAGAGGCCCGCAGGACCTCCGCCCGCTCCGGCGCCAGCCGCTGCAGCGCCCAGACCGCCGCCCCGCGCACGACCGGGTTGGCGTCGGCCAGCAGGGCCTCGACGTCAGGGACCAGGCCCGGATCGCCGCTGTTGCCGGCGGCGTAGAGCACGTTCCTGACCAGCCGGTCGCGGCCGATCCGGGTTACCGCGCTCTTCCTGAACAGCCGCCGGAACCCCTCGTCGTCCAGCCTCGCCAGCATGGCCAGGGACGGCTCCTCGAGCTCGGGCCGCGCCTTCAGCCCCATCTCCCGCGCCTCGACCGCGAACTTGTTCCACGGACAGACCGCCAGGCAGTCGTCGCAGCCGTAGATTCGGTTGCCGAGCGCCGGGCGCAGGGCCGGGTCGATCGGCCCCTCATGCTCGATGGTCAGGTAGGAGATGCAGCGGCGGGCATCGAGCTGGTAGGGGGCCGGGAAGGCGTTGGTCGGGCAGATGTCGAGACAGGCGCGGCATGTCCCGCAGGCGTCCTCGCCAGGCGTGTCGAGCGGCAGGTCGATGCTGGTCAGGACGGAGCCCAGGAACAGCCAGCTGCCCAGCTCCCGCGAGACCAGGTTGGTGTGCTTGCCCTGCCAGCCGAGCCCCGCCCGCTCGGCCAGCGGCTTTTCCATCAGAGGCGCGGTATCGACGAAGACCTTCACCTCGCCGCCGAATTTGGCCTTGATCCAGCCGCCGAGGTTCTTCAGCCGCCCCTTGACCAGGCCGTGATAGTCGTCGCCGCGCGCATAGGCGCTGATCAGCCCGTTGGAGCGCCGGGCCAGGCCCAGAAGCGGGTCCGAGTCCGGGCCATAGGTCATGCCGACGACGACCGCGCTCCTGGCCTCCGGCCACATGCCGGTCGGATGGGCTCGCCGATCCAGCGTCTCCGCCATCCAGGCCATGTCGCCGTGCCTGCCGGCCTCGACGAACTGCGCCAGGCGGGCCCCGGCCGGCCAGGCCTCCGCCGCCGAGGCGAACCTGCAGGCGTCGAAGCCCAGGGCCCGCGCCCGTTTGCGGATATCGTCGGGGGTCATCGCTGCTTGAAGAGATTGATCCGCTGCTCGTAAAGGGCGGCGCGGCGGTCAACCAGCGGCTCGATCCCCTCGAAGGCCGTGCCGTCCGGATCGATAGCCTCCTCGCCGGCGGTCAACAGGTCGGCCATCCCGCCCAGCAGGTCGGCGAGGGCGACTTCGATCCGGGCGCTTTCCTCAATGGTGTCGAGGGCTGTGAAGATGTTGGTCCGGAAAGGACCTTCCGGCAGGCTGACCGAGAATTCCGCCCGGATCTTGCGGGCGTTGGGCCAGGCCTTCTGGGCCTCCTGCCGCCCGATCGTCACCTTGGCCTGCATGGCCTTGCCGGTGGCGACAGGATCGGGGTCTTCGAGGTTGATCTGGCGTTCGAGATACTCGAGCGCCATCATCATCGCCTCGTTGGTGGCCTTGGTCGACCTGGAGAGCGCGACCTGCGGATGATCAGGGCGATTGGCCATGGCGATCGACAGGTCCAGCAGGGCGTTCTCGTTGCGGATGGCCAGCCGGGTGCCCGACAGCATCTGGCCGGCCACTTCGATCTTGGCGTCCTCATCGCCGGACGCCGCCTTGATCAGGACAGGCCGCAGGCGGTTCAGCAGAACCTCGGACTCCTTGATCACGTCCCGGGTGATGCCCGGGAGGGCCTTGAATCCGTCCATCTGGCGCACCGCCTCCGGGCCAAGCGTGCGATAGCGGCGTTCCAGCTCCGCCGGCAACGGCGGCAGGGCGGCGGCGGCGGCTGTCTGGCGCGCGAGTTCGGCGTCGGCCTTGGCCAGCCAGGCATCGATCCAGGCCCGGCCCTCCCTGCCCTTCCGTTTCTCGTCCATGGCCTCGCTCACCACATCGATCATCTCCAGAGCGAAGGCGTTGCTCTCGGACATCAGCGTGTTGGAGGGCGTCGTCCAGGCGATGATGTCGCCGAGAAGCTTCTGGACCTCGGCCTCGGTGTCGACCCGGTTGACCGGCTGGGCGAGGACCGGACCGGCAGACATCGGCGCGGCGATCAGCGCCGCCGCCAGCATGAACTTGAAAAGGCGCATATCCGGAACTCCCCCTCAGGCGCTCCAACCGATGTATGGCGCGCCGCTAGAAATCCAGGTCGTCGTAGTGACCGGCGGGCGCGAGGCCCGGCCAGCGGTCAGCCAACAGCGGCCGGAAACACGGCCTGGACTTGAGCTTCATGTACCAGGTCTTTGCCGCGGGAAAGTCACGCCAGGGCACATCGCCGAAATAGTCGATCACCGACAGGTAGGCGGCGGCCGCGAAATCGGCCAGCGAGACCCGCTTGCCGGCCAGCCAGTCGCGCTCGCGCAGCAGGGTTTCGAGATACTGCAGGTGCAGTTTCAGCCCGTCCCGCCCGGCCCGCAGGTTGGCCAGGGCCGGGGCGCCGAGCCGCAGCAGCCGCTTTTCCATCTTTTCGTGCAGCAGCAGGCCGGCGACCTCGAAGTCGAACTTGCGGTCGAACCACTGGACGATGCGGCGCGCCTCGGCCCGCTCGCCCGCCTCGCGGCCGAGCAACGGCGGTTCGGGGTAGCTCTCTTCCAGATGCTCGAGGATGGCGCGGGCTTCGCAGACGACGATCCGCTGGCCGTTCACGACCTCGACCAGCACGGGCGGAACGCCGGACGGATTAAGGGCGAAGAGCTCCTCCGGGCCTTCCCAGTAGCGGACGACCTGGTCGCTGAACGCCAGTCGCTTTTCGCCCAGCGCCAGTCGCACCTGGCGCGAGGCCGGGTCGAGGGGGAAATGGTAGAGGGTGCGTTCGACGCTCATGGACGGGGACAACTATAACCAGCTGCCCCCGCTTTGCGCCTGTCCGGATTAACGCGTCGTTTACTGCGTTGCGAAACGCGGTCCTTCTCCCAATGATTACGCAGCGATGCGCGGTGTCGGCCCGACATATTCCGACTGCGGCCGGATCAGCCGACCGCCGGCCAGCTGCTCCCGCGCATGGGCCAGCCAGCCCGCCGTGCGGCCCATGGCGAAGACGCCGGTGAAGGTGGCGGGCGGGAAGGCCAGAGCCTCCAGCAGGAGCGCGGTGAAAAACTCGACGTTCACGTCCAGCGGCCGGTTGGGGCGATGTTCCCTGAGGATGGCCAGGGCGGCGGCCTCGACCGCCTCGGCGAAGGCCAGACGGCCAGGCAGGCGGTCGCTATCCCCGGCCAGACGCCGCACCGCGCCCTTCAACGCATCGGCGCGGGGATCACGCACCCGGTAGACCCGGTGACCAAAGCCCATCAGCCGCTCGCCGCGATCCAGCGCCGCCTCGATCCAGGGCCGGGCGTTCTCCGGCTTGCCGATGGCGTCGAGCATCTCGATCACCGGCCCGGGCGCGCCACCGTGCAGCGGGCCCTTGAGCGCCGAGATGCCGGCCAGCACGGCGCTGGTCAGCCCGGCGCGGGTCGAGGCGACGACGCGGGCGGCGAAGGTCGAGGCGTTGAGGCCGTGGTCGCAGACGGTGACAAGATAGGCGTCCAGCGCCTCGGCATGGCCGGCCGGCGGGGCCTTGCCGTGCAGCATGCGCAGGATATCGGCGGCGTGACCCAATGCCGGGTCAGGGGCGACGGGCGCGTCGCCGGCCTGCAGCCGGACGATGGCAGGGGTAAAGACGGCAGGAGCCGCGATCAGCCGGAGCGCGGTCTGAAGATCGTCGCCGTCCGCCAGTCGGGCGGTCAGGGCCCGCATGGCCTCGACGGGACCCAGGGCCAGCAGGCCGTCATCAACCGACTGAACCTCGTTGAACACCTCGACCCGGGCGCGGCCGAGGCCAGCGGTCAGATCGTCCGGCAAATCTTCGAAGAAGCCGTCGAACAACAGCCGCACGACCGCCTCGTAGCGCGTGGTTCCGGCGAGCTGGTCCAGGGTCCAGCCGCGGATGATCAGGCGGCCGGCCTTGCCGTCGACATCGGACAGAACGGTGCGGGCGGCGACGACGTCTTCAAGACCGTCGGACATGACATTGATCCTCTTGTTTCACCTTGTCTTGGCTTTGCTTGCCTTGAGGGGGAAATCGGACCAATGTTGATCAACGTCAATCTTGATCAATATAATCAATGTCAACCGACTGGATCGACCGCGAGACCGCCCTGCAGCGCCTGGGCGTGCGATCCCAAACCCTCTACGCCTATGTCAGCCGCGGCCGGGTCGACGCCCGCCCGGACCCCGCGGACCCTCGCCGCAGCCTCTATCGGGCCGCCGATATCGGGGCGCTGACGGACCGCCGGGCGCGGGGCCGCAAGGCCTCGGCCGTGGCCCAGAGCGCCATCGCCTGGGGAGAGCCCGTGCTGGCCAGCGCCATCACCACGGTCGCGGGCGGCCGCCTGTGGTACCGGGGCCGCGATGCCGCCCTGCTGGCCGAGACCCAGACCCTGGAAGCGGTGGCGCGCCTTCTGCGAGGCGGCCATGGGGCGGTTCTGAAGAGCGCGCCGCGTCCGGCGCCGCCCGACCTGCCGGACGGCCGCGCCCGGCTGTTCGCCGCCCTGGCCACCCGCGCCGCAGCCGAGCCGCCAGCCCGGGGCCGCGCGCCACTGGCCCTGGCCCTTGAGGGCGCCGGCCTGCTCGATCTGGTCGCCGACGCCGTCTGCGGCGGACCGGGCGCCGGCTTGATCCACGAACGGCTCGCCGCCGCCTGGGGCCGGCCTGAAGCGGCGGACGCCATCCGGCGCGCTCTGGTGCTGCTGGCCGACCACGAACTCAACGCCTCGACCTTCGCCGCCCGCGTCGCGGCCTCGACCGGGGCGGGCCTGTCAGCGGCGGCGCTGGCCGGCCTCTGCGCCCTGTCAGGGCCGCTGCACGGCGGCATGGCGGCCCGGGTCTGGAACCTCGTCGAGGAATCCCGCCGCATCGGTCCGGCGGCTACCGTCGAAGGGCGCCTGGCCCGCGCCGCGCCCACCCCGGGCTTCGGCCATCCGCTCTATCCGGAAGGCGATCCCCGCGCCGCGGCCCTGATCGAGGCCTGTCCGCCCACAGCCGATCTCGCCGCCCTGCTGGGCGCGGTGGAAACCGGTACAGGCGAGCGCGCCAACATCGATTTTGCCCTGGTCGCCATGGCCGAGGCGCTGGGGCTTCCCCAGGACGCGCCGTTCCTGCTGTTCGCGGTGGCGCGCTCGGCGGGCTGGATCGCCCATGCGGTGGAGGAGGGGTCGGGGGGACGGCTGATCCGGCCACGGGCGAGGTATGTCGGGCCTGCGGTGGGGGTGTGAAGGAATAGCGAGGGCAGGAGAAGGAAACTCTCCCCCCGTCGGGGGGAGGACCGCTTTGGAGCGTGAGCGACAAAGCATGAGGGGGGAACCCCTGCCTGACGACTATCCCAAGCGCCGGTGGGGCCCGCCTCCTGATTTCTCGCTAAGGCTCGAAATCTGTCCTCCTCCCGCTTCGCGGGGGGAGAGTTTGAAATCGCCGCCGACGGGCTTTCAAGACGCGTAGAAGTCCTGCTTGGCCAGCATCATCGCCGTCACCAGGTCCCGCTCGGCTTCGGTGAGCAGCGGGTTCCAGACGTCGAAGATCAGGATGACGCGGAGCTGGTCGGCGTCGTTCCAGGCCTCGTGCTCGATGGTGTCGTCGAAGGCCCAGGCCTCGCCCATCCGCCAGGACCGCAGCTCGTTGCCGACCCGGAAGCGCGCCGGACCCGGCAGGATCAGCGGCAGGTGAACCAGCAGCCTGGCGTTGGTCGAGCCGGTGTGAGGCGGAATGTGGGTGCGGGCCTCGAGCGCCGAGAACAGCGCCGTCGGCGCATAGCCCTTCTGATCGCACATCGGCAGGCGTGAGAGCAGTTCGGTCGTCTTCGGGCACTGCCCGCAGGCCGCCTCCTGCCGGACGCCATCGCGCCACAGCCACAGGGAGCGCCAGCGACGGGACTTGTTGAGCTCCGCCCACTGATTGAGCGGGGAGCCGGCCGGATAGTCGATGTAGGGGGCGAAGTCAGCGTCGGCGGCGGCAAGAGCGCCCTCCAGTTCGCCCCGGATCATGTCGGTCGCGGCTTCCAGCTCCGGGAACCAGGGGAAATGCGACCGATCGAAGAAGGGCACCGCCGGCAGCTGTGGGTAGTGGAAATCGATCGGCTCCGAAACGTAGGCGCGCTGGCGTCCCGACAGGATCTGCAGGGCCTCGTTGAAGCGGCCCAGGCTCTGGGCGCCATGCCGGCCCCGAACCTCCGAAAGCCGGGCGTCGAGGTGCTGGACCAGGCTTTCGGCGTGCTGATCGACGACCGCGCGGGCCCTCGCCATCGGCGCCGCCACCCCCGGCGGCAGATGCTCGGCCCGAGGCGCGATTTTCAGCACGTTCTTGTAGATCAGCGCCGCCGCTTTCGGCCCCGACAGCTGTTCGACCAGGGCCGCCTTCGAGAGCAGGGCCATGAAGTGGTAGGGGTCGGCGATCAGCACCCCGTCGAGGCTGGCGACAGCGCCCCTCAGGTCGCCCCCCACCCTCTGGGCCAGGGCGATGTTCATCTGGATTTCCAGGTCGTCCGGCGCCTGCTCGCGGGCCTGGCCAAGCAGGGTCAGCGCCCGCGCGGAATCGCGACGCTGCAAGGCGGCCATCGCCTCATTGACCAGTTCAGCCCCCGCCGACGCCATCGAAAGTTCCTGAACGCCTACCCGCATGACGCAAGGGTTATCTGGCCGACACAGGGGGGGCGACAGCTAAGATGACAAAACCGTAACCCTGCGACAGCGTGACGCGGAACGCCGTTCTATCTGATGAACACGCTCAGCGAACTGCCCGGTATTCAGGCGCGTTCGTGAACCGCTTCCTCGGCCTGCAGGGGATGATCGATCCGGCCGATCATCTCCTTGGGACAGATCTGCCAGAACTGCCCGCGCGTTCGCTCCCAGTCGCGGAGCAGCCCTTCGGCAAAGGCGGACCCCGTCTCGTGGGCGTGTTCGCGGACCAGCTTTTTCAGCACCTCTTCCCAATGGGGCGAGGCCAGGCGCTGGACGACGACGCTGTCGGGATTGACGCAGCCCCGGAAGCGGTCGGCAAGGTCGAGCACGAAGGCCATACCGCCGGTCATCCCCGCCGCGAAGTTCTCGCCGACGGGGCCCAGGATCACGGCTGTGCCGCCGGTCATGTATTCCAGACCGTTGGTCCCGACGCCCTCGACCACCGCCGTGGCGCCGCTGTTGCGCACCGCGAACCGCTCACCGGCCTGGCCCGCCGCGAACAGCTTGCCGCTGGTTGCGCCGTAGAGGACGGTGTTGCCGAGGATGACGTTGGTCTCCGGCGCCACCAGAGTGCGGCTCGGCTTGATGACGATGGTGGCGCCCGACAGGCCCTTGCCGACGTAGTCGTTGGCCTCGCCGGTCAGCACGATGCGCAGGCCGCGCACCGCGAAGGCGCCGAGGCTCTGGCCGGCCGAACCCTTCAGCTCGACGGTCAGGTGGCCGGCCGGCAGGGCGCTCATCCCGAACTTGCGGACGATGTGGCTGGAAATGCGCGCGCCGATGGCCCGGGCGGTGTTCCGCACCGTGTAGGTCAGCTGCATCTTCTCGCCCCGCTCCAGCATAGGGGCGGCGTCGCGGACGATCTGTGCGTCGAGGGTGTCCGGCACGGCGTTGCGGCCGTTGACCGTCGAGTAGGGCGGGTTGGAGCCCGGATCAGCGCGGACCAGTAGCGGGTTGAGGTCGAGGTCGTCGAGGTGCTCGCCGCCGCGGCTGACCTGGGCCAGCAGGTCGGTGCGGCCGACCACTTCCAGCAGGGACCGGAAGCCGAGCTCGGCGAGGATTTCGCGAACCTCCTCGGCGATGAAGGTGAAGAGGTTGATGACCTTCTCCGGCGTGCCGGTGAACTTGGCGCGCAGGGCGTCGTCCTGGGTGCAGACCCCGACCGGGCAGGTGTTGGAATGGCACTGGCGGACCATGATGCAGCCCATGGCCACCAGGGATGCCGTGCCGATGCCGAACTCCTCGGCCCCCAGCATGGCGGCCATGACGATGTCGCGGCCGGTGCGAAGGCCGCCGTCGGTGCGCAGGGTCACATGGTGGCGCAGGTTGTTGAGGGTCAGCACCTGGTTGGCTTCGGAAAGCCCCAGT
>JANPKF010000144.1:0-6128 GCA_031425895.1 Caulobacteraceae bacterium
GCAGCTGGCCAACATCACCGATCTGGACTGGCGGGAGGTCACCATCTTCATTCCGCTGATCATCGGGACGCTCTTCCTGGGCGTCTATCCGCACAGCATTTTCCAATACACCGGCGCCTCGGTCGACGCGCTGGTCGGCGCCTATCGCGCCGCGACGGGCGGGTAGGGGTCACGCCATGTTCATGAGTTCCCTCTCTCTCGCCTGGCCGGAAGTGCTCCTCGCGATCGCAGCCTGCGTGCTGCTGGTCTGGGGCGCCTTCCAGGGCAAGGTCACCGCCCTGTTCAACGGCGTCGCCATCCTGTCGCTGATCGGCGCGGCGGCTCTCGCCGTGGTCGGACCGCACGGGACCGCTTTCGCCGGCGGGCTGATCGCCGATCCGATCTCGGCCTTCGCCAAGGTCTTCATCTACGGCTTCACCGCCGTCGCGATCCTGCTCACCGACCGCTGGCTGGCCCGGCGCGGCGAGGCCAAGTTTGAGATGACCGTCTTGATGCTGCTGGCCGCCCTCGGCATGGGCGTTATGGCCTCGGCCGGCGACCTGATCAGCCTCTACATGGGCATCGAACTGCACAGCCTGGCGCTCTACGTCCTCGCCGCCTTCCGCCGCGACGACGCCAAGGGCTCGGAAGCCGGCCTGAAGTACTTCGTGCTCGGCGCCCTCAGCTCCGGCCTGCTGCTTTACGGCGCCTCGCTGATCTACGGCTTCGCCGGCTCGACCCAGTTCCCGGTCATCGCCGAGGCGGTGAAGGCGGGCGGCGCCGGCGCTGGCGTGCTGTTCGGCCTGGTCTTCCTGATCTGCGGCATCGCCTTCAAGGTCTCGGCCGCGCCGTTCCACATGTGGACGCCGGACGTCTACGAGGGCGCCCCGACCCCCATCGTCGCCTTCTTCTCCGCGGCGCCAAAGCTGGCCGCCATGGTGCTGCTGGCCCGCGTGCTCAACGACGCTTTCGGCAGCGCCGTCGACGAGTGGCGGCAGGTGATCGTCGCCCTGGCCATGATCTCGATCTTCGTCGGCGCCTTTGCCGGCCTCGTCCAGCGCAACCTGAAACGCCTCTGGGCCTACAGCTCCATCGCCAACATCGGCTACGCCCTGCTGGGTCTGGCCGCGGGCGGCGAGGCGGGCACCCAGGCGATGCTGCTGTTCATGGTCCTCTACATGGTCGACGTGACCGGCTTCTTCGCCATCCTCTGCGCCCTGCAGCGCGATGGGCGGCCGATGGAAACCATCGACGACATGGCGGGCCTGGTGAAGGAACGCCCGGGCATGGCCCTGGCCATCACGGTCTTCTCGCTGTCGGCGCTCGGCCTGCCGCCCTTCGCCGGCTTCTGGGCCAAGATCTACGTCTTCAAGGCCGCCATCGGCGCCTCGGGCGGGATCCCTTTCATCGACGCTGGCGCCAATGGCTACATGGCCTGGGCCGCCGTGCTCGGCCTGATCGGCAGCGTCGTGGCCGCCTTCTACTACCTGCGCCTGATCAAGGTGATGTGGATGGACGCGTCCCCCGGAGCGACCGAGAAGCCGCCGATCGAGGCTCGCACCATCGGCATCATCGGGGCCCTGTTCAGCTTCCCGCTCTGCATCCTGGCGCTGATCTGGCTGGACCCGCTGGCGAAAGCCGCCGCGGCCGCGCTGGGCTGAGCATGCCCACACCCGATTTCCTTCTCCCCCTGGGGGAGAAGGATTCATGATTCCGCCCATTGTCGCCTTCGACGAGCTCGACTCCACCAACGCCGAAGCCCGACGCCGGGCCGAGGCCGGAGAGATGGGCCCCGTCTGGCTGACCGCCGGCCGCCAGACCGCCGGCCGCGGCCGCCGTGGCCGGACCTGGGAAACAGGGCAGGGGAGCAACCTCGCCGCCACCCTGCTGCTGACCACCCAGCGCCCGCCCGGCGAGGCGGCGCAGATCAGTTTCGTCGCGGCCCTGGCCGTTGCCGAACTCGCCGACGCCTACGTTCCGGCCGGTCTGGTTACGCTGAAATGGCCGAACGACCCGCTGATCGGGGGCAAGAAGACCAGCGGTGTCCTTATCGAGTCCGGTCCCTCGCCGATCGGGGGCCTGTGGCTGGCGGTCGGTATCGGCGTCAACCTGGCCGAAGCGCCCGTGAACCCCGAACGGCCCGCCACCACCTTCACCGCCTACATGACGGCGCCGCCGCCCAAACCCCTGGAGGCCCTGGCCGTGCTGGCCGCCGCCTTCGCCCGCTGGCAGGACGTCTGGGACCGCCTCGGCTTTCCCGCCATCGCCGACGCCTGGACGCGACGGGCGCACGGCATTGGTGAGCCCTGCATTGCCCGTCTGGGCAATGAAACCGTCGAAGGCATAGCAGAGGGCCTCGATCCGGACGGATCACTCAGACTGCGCTTGCCAGACGGCATGCTGCGCCGCATCACGGCGGGCGACGTGTTTTTCGGAGACCGCTGAATGCTGCTGGCCATCGAGCAGGGCAACACCAACACCCTCTTCGCCGTGCATGACGGCAAGGACTGGATCGCCCAGTGGCGCACCGCCACCGAGAGTACCCGCACGGCCGACGAGTACGCCGTCTGGCTGGCCCAGCTTCTGGCAATGTCGGGTATGAGCCTTGGCGCCCTGAGCGCCTGCATTATCTCCAGCGTCGTGCCCCAGTCGCTGTTCAACCTGCGCAACCTCTCGCGCCGCTATCTGAAGGTTGAACCCCTGGTCATCGGCGAGAACGCCGACCTGCAGATCCCCGTCCGCATCGACAAGCCGAGCGAGGCCGGCGCCGACCGCCTGGTCAACGCCATCGGCGCCCACATCGTCTATCCGGGTCCGCTGATCGTCATCGACAGCGGCACCGCGACCACCTTTGACGTCATCGGGGCGGACGGCGGCTTCGAGGGCGGCGTCATCGCCCCGGGCATTAACCTCTCCATGCAGGCCCTTCACGAGGCGGCGGCCAAGCTGCCCCGCATCGCCATCCAGCGGCCCGAGCGCAATCGTGTTGTCGGCACCGACACCGTCACCGCCATGCAGTCGGGCGTCTTCTGGGGCTACATCGGCCTCATCGAGGGCCTGATCAAACGCATCAAGGATGAACGCGGCGGCCACCTGACCGTTGTGGCCACGGGCGGGGTCTTTTCCCTCTTTGAAGGCGCGACAGACGCCATCGACCATTTCGACGGCGACCTCACTATTCGGGGTCTGCTGGAAATCCACCGCAGGAACACCACTTGACCGATATGCTTAAGCCCCACCCCAGCGACGAACTCATCTTCCTGCCGCTGGGAGGCTCCAACGAAATCGGCATGAATTTCAACCTCTACGGCTACGGGCCGGAAGAGGCGCGCAAATGGATCGTTGTCGACCTCGGCATCACCTTCGGCGACCAGACGACGCCCGGCGTCGAGGTCATCCTGCCTGACCCCACCTACATCGAGGCCTATGCCAAGGACATTCTCGGCATCGTCCTGACCCACGCCCACGAGGACCATATCGGCGCCGTCGCCTGGCTGTGGCCGCGGCTGAAGGCGCCCGTCTACGCCACGCCGTTCACCGCCTTCCTGCTGCGTGAAAAGCTGCGCGAGAAGGGCATCCTCGACGATGTGCACATCACCGAGGTCGCCCTGGGCGGCAATATCGAGCTTGGCCCCTTCGAGCTTGAACTGATCACCCTGACCCACTCGATCCCGGAGCCCAACGGCCTGGCTATTCGCACGCCGCTGGGGACGATCCTCCATACCGGCGACTGGAAGATCGATCCTGATCCGCTGCTCGGCGCGGTCACCGATGCCGAAGCCATTCGCCGCCTCGGCGACGAGGGCGTGCTGGCCATGGTCTGCGACAGCACTAATGTCTTCGTGGACGGAGTCGCCGGCTCTGAAGGCGAGGTCCGCGTCGCCATGACCAGGCTGATCGGCTCGCTGAAGGGCAAGATCGCCGTCGGCTGCTTCGCCTCCAACGTTGCCCGCATGGACACCGTCATCCGCGCCGCCGAGGCCGCTGGGCGCCGTGTCTGCCTGGTCGGCCGTTCGATGCACCGCATGGCCGCCGCCGCCAAGTCGGTCGGGCTGATGAAGGGCACGGCCGAATTCGTCAGCGAGAAGGAAGCCGGCTACTTCCCCGAAAGCACCATCCTCTACCTCTGCACTGGCAGCCAGGGCGAGGCCCGCGCCGCCCTCTCCCGCATCGCCTCCGGCACCCACCCCCACATCACGCTGGGCAAGGGCGACCACGCCATCTTCTCCAGCCGCGTCATCCCCGGCAACGAGGTCTCGATCCGCGCCCTGCAGAACGGCCTCGCCGACCGGGGCGTGCGCCTCTACACCGAGCGCGACCATCCCGGCATCCACGTCAGCGGCCACCCCTGCCGCGACGAGCTCAAGCAGATGTACCAGTGGGCCCGGCCGCAGATCGCCGTCCCCACGCATGGCGAGCGCCGCCACCTGCTGGAACACGCCGCCCTCGCCAAGGACCTGCAGGTGCCGATGACCGTGACCCCCCGCAACGGCGACATGGTCCGCCTGGCGCCCGGACATCCGAGCATCATCGACGAAGTCCCTGCCGGCCGTCTCTACGTCGACGCCGGGGTCCTGACGCCCGAGAACGGCGACGCCCTCAAGGAGCGCCGCCATGCGGCCTTCAACGGCGCGCTGACCGTCTCGGTCGTCCTCGACGCCAAGGGCAAGCTGGTCAGCGGCCCGCAGGTCCGCTCGCTCGGCCTGCCGGGCGACGAGGAGTATCCCCTCGACGACTCTCTCGATGACCTGGCCGACGAGGCCGAACAGGCGATCCGCAAGATCCCCGGCGAGGACCGCGCCTTCGACGAGATCGTCGAACAGGCCATCTGCCGGGTGGTCAAGAAGGCGGCCTACCGCATCTGGGAACGCAAGCCGGTCGTCGAGGCGGTGGTGCTGCGCATCTGATGGCCGACGCGCCCGGACCCTGGTCGGAGGAGCCGTCGCCGCGACGGCTGACCCCGGGCGAGTTGTGGAAGCTGGCCTGGCCCAACGCCGTGGTCACCGTCGCCATCCTGCTGGTCGCCGTCTGGCAAACCGGCCGACTGCTCTCGGGCGACGGCAATATCGGCATCGACTGGGGCGGTCTCTCCGCTGCGGCCCTCGCTCAGGGGCGCTGGTGGACCCCCATCACCAGCATGTTCATGCATGCCGGCATCGCCCACCTGATCTTCAACATGATCGCCCTGGCGCAGATGGGCCCCATCGTCGCCCTGCGCTTCGGCCGCGACGGCCGGGCGCTGGTCACCTACCTGGCCTTCTATCTGCTCTGCGGCCTGATCGGCGACGCTGTCTATCTCGCCCTCCATCCAACCAGCGCCGTGCCGATGATCGGCGCCTCCGGGGCCATCTTCGGCCTGTGGGGCGCCATGGCCCGCCTCGGTCCCAACGGCAGCCTCGTGCCCATCTTCTCCCGACAGGTCGGCAAGGAAACCCGGTCCGCCATCGTCAGCAACCTGGTGATCATGGCTATCGTCCTTTTGCCGGCTCTTCTGTCCGGTCAGATGAGCATGGGCGGCATCGCCTGGGAGGCCCACCTCGGCGGCTATCTCGCCGGCCTGCTGCTGATCGGCCTCCCCGCGTTCGGGCCCCGGCCTATATTCCGCTGACCTTCAGTCACTGTGGAGCCCCGGTGGCAACGGGTGTAGGACAGCGGCGCATCATCCAGGCAGGATTCCCATGATCGGCAAACTCAACCACGTCGGCGTCGCCACCCCCTCCATCGACGAGGCGGTGAAAATGTATCGCGACGTGCTCGGCGCAACCTCCATCACCGACAAATGGGCGATGCCGGAGCAGGGCGTCTGGGTCTGTTTCGTCAACCTGCCCAACAGCCAGATCGAACTGATCGAGCCCTACGGCGAGGCCTCTCCGATCCACGGCTTCCTGGCCAAGAACCCCAAGGGCGGCCAGCACCACATATGTTTCGAGGTCGAGGACATCATCGCCGCCCGCGATGACATGAAGGCCAAGGGCGCCACCGTGCTGGGCGAACCCCGGATCGGGGCTCACGGTACGCCGGTCATCTTCATCCACGCCAAGGACATGGGCGGAATGCTGGTCGAGCTGATGGAAACGCCCAAGGGAGATCACCACTGATGGGCCCGCTGACGATGTTCGCCGTCTACCTGACGTTCTGGTGGACGACCC
>JANPKF010000145.1:0-3541 GCA_031425895.1 Caulobacteraceae bacterium
GGCCGCCTTGGTCGCATGGGCGGCGCCGGCCCGGGCTCCGAGGGCCGCAACCTCGACCACCTCTGCCTGACGGTCGCGGGCTTCGACCTGGAGACCGTCAAGGCTCATCTGATCGCGCAGGGGATCGAGGTCGGTGAGGAAGGCCTGCGCTACGGAGCGGGTGGCGAGGGCCTCAGCCTTTATCTGAAGGATCCCGAGGGCAACGGGCTGGAGCTTCGCGGCTGACGACGCCGCCCGGATACCTGTCAGCGCCCGGGACGGCTATGACGGTGTCGGCAATGGTGTCCCGGGGGGGAATGAGATGACCTACGATCTGAGCAAGGGCCACACCCGCACCATGGGGGTGTCCGGCGGGGTCAACAAGCGGTTGGCCATCGTGCTAGCGGCCATGGCGGCAGCGGCCATCGGCGCCATCTGGGCCTCGATCCTGACCGTCGATCCGTTGAAGGTGAAGGAGGCCTGGCAGGTCTGGCTCTGGCTCGGCCTCTACGCCTTTCCGGCCCTGGTGGCGATCGTCAGCCTGTTCCTCATCCCGCTGTACGTGATGATCCTGCGACCGGCCGGCCACAGGGACGCCACCCTGCCGGTGTTCGCCGTCTTCGGCGCCGCCACCCTGGCCATGATTGCCGGCCTGCTGCTGGTCAGCGGCCCGCGCGCCCTCGCTCACTATGACGTCTTCAGACTGGAAGACGCCTACGTCCGCGCCACCCTGACCGACATCAACCAGGTCGAGGCCTCCCTGCGAAAGCTCAACGGACTGGCCATCCCCATGACCGGCGACGGCAGCGATCCCCTGGTCAAGGCCGAGGAGAACCTGCGCGCCTACAAGGCCGAGGTCACGGCCAAGAGCGCCGCCTTCCGCGCTCGCCGGGTCGCCATCCGTCGCGACATCGCCGCCCGCCTGGGCGACAACGCCGCCGGTCGCGAGCGCATGCTGCAGTTCGACCGCCAGGCCGCCACCGCCGACCGCGTGGTCGAGAAGTTCTGGGACCTGCGCGCGGAGCACGGCGAGATCGCCGGCGGCTATCTGGCCGCCCTGAAGGCCAATCGGGGGGCCTGGATCATGGACGGCTACGGCGTTCGCCTGCGCGGCGGTTGGGGCAATCCCGTTTCCAACAGCTATTTCGAGATGGACCGGGTGCAGCGTGACCTGCGCCGGGTGTACACCGTCTTCCGCCAGAAGCCCTTCATCGACCGCAGCATCAAATGACCGCCCACCGCGAGATCGAACGCAAATTCCTGGTCCTGAACGACGGCTGGCGGGCCCAGGTGGTCGGCGAGCCGGTGGTCATGCGGGCCGGCTACGTCAGCCGCCGCAAGGAGGCCTCGATCCGGGTCCGCTTCGAGGGCGAGGCGGCGATCCTGACGCTCAAGGGCAAACCCATAGACGCCGAGGGCCGCGAACGCCCGGAGTTCAACATCCCCATCCCCGCCGACCAGGGCGCCGCCATCCTCGACAGCGGCATGGTCGATGGCGGGGTGATCCGGAAGACGCGTTACACCGTTCAGGTGGGGCAGAGCCTGTTCGAGGTCGATGTGTTCGAGCATCCGCGCCCCGGCCTGGTGCTGGCCGAGATCGAACTGCCGACGGCCGACGCCGAGTTCGACCGCCCGGACTGGCTGGGCGAGGAGGTCACCGCCGACAGCCGCTATTCGAATGCGGTGATCGCTGGAGAGGCCTGAACGGGGTCCGCCCGCCCCGCTTCCTTGACCTTTCTTCCCCTTTCGCCCATAAGCGCGCCCTTCCGGCGCAATCTGCCAGCGCCCTCCCCCATCACGACCCCGATGCCTATATCGGACGAGGATGGAGAGGACCCCCGTCGACGCGATCGTCCACGGGGGCTGGCTTCGTTGTGCGGTTCGGATCGCTGGTCGATCCGAACAAAGGAACAGGTAGGGCCGCGAAGCGGACCGATGGGATGCGAGATGTTTGAAGGCCTTACAGAACGGCTGAGCGGTGTCTTCGACCGCCTGTCCGGACGCGGCGTCCTCAGCGAGAAGGACGTCGATGAAGCGCTGCGCGAGGTCCGCGTGGCGCTGCTGGAGGCTGACGTCGCCCTGCCGGTGGTCAAGGATTTCATCGCCAAGGCCCGCGAGGAAGCCACCGGCGAAGCGGTGATCCGCTCGATCCGTCCTGCCGACCAGGTGGTGAAGATCGTCTACGACGGCCTGGTCGAGATGCTCGGCGGCGAAGAGACTGTCGGCCTGAACATCGCCCTCAACCCGCCCAGCGTCATCCTGATGAGCGGCCTGCAGGGCTCGGGCAAGACCACGACTTCGGCCAAGCTGGCCCTGCGCCTGTCGAAGACGGACCGCAAGAAGGTCCTGATGGCCTCGCTGGACACCCGTCGTCCGGCCGCCATGGAACAGCTGGCCCTGCTGGGCAAGCAGGTCGAGGTCGACACCCTGCCCATCGTGGCGGGCCAGTCGGCCGTCGACATCGCCAAACGGGCCATGAGCGCCGCCAGGCTCGGCGGCTACGACATCCTCATCCTCGACACCGCCGGCCGCACGACGCTGGACGAGAGCATGATGGCCGAGGCGGCAGAGATCGCCCGCATCTCCAGCCCGGCCGAGACCCTGCTGGTCGCCGACAGCCTGACCGGCCAGGACGCGGTGCGCACGGCGAAAGCCTTCCACGAACGCCTGCCGCTGACCGGCCTGATCCTGACCCGCGCCGACGGCGACGGGCGCGGTGGCGCGGCCCTGTCGATGCGGGCCGTCACCGGCCTGCCGATCAAGTTCCTCGGCGCCGGCGAAAAGGTCGAGGCCCTCGACGTCTTCGACGCCCGCCGCGTGGCCGGCCGCATCCTCGGTCAGGGCGATATCGTCGCCCTCGTCGAAAAGGCCGCCGCCGACTTCGACCAGGCCAAGTCCGAGGCCATGGCCCGCAAGCTGGCCAAGGGCCAGTTCGACCTCGACATGCTGTCCGACCAGCTGTCCCAGATGCAGAAGATGGGCGGCATGGAAGGCCTGATGGGCATGCTTCCGGGCGTCCAGAAGATGAAGGGCCAGATCGCCGAGTCCGGCCTCAACGACAAGTCGATCAGCCGCCAGCAGGCCATCATCAGCGCGATGACCAAGCTGGAGCGCAAGAAGCCCGACATCCTGGCCGCCTCCCGCAAGCGCCGTATCGCCGCCGGCTCCGGCGTCGACGTGGCCGAGGTCAACCGCCTGCTCAAGCAACACCGTCAGATGGCCGACGCCTTCAAGATGATGAGCAAGGGCGGCGGCAAGGGCTTTGCCAAGATGGCCGCCATGCTCGGCGGCGGCGGCGGCGATCGCCTGAAAAACCTCGGCGGCGGCAAGATGCCCGAGCCCGACACCGCGCAACTCGAACAACAGCTGAAGGGATTGCCCGGCATGGGCGGACCCGGTGGCGGTTCCCTGCCCAACCTGCCCGGCCTTCCCGGCCTGGGCGGCTCCTCGTTCAACCCGTTCAAGAAAAACTGAACCAACTCCAAGGACTACCCGAAATGCTGAAGATTCGTCTGGCCCGTGGCGGCACCAAGAAGCGCCCCTACTACTCGATCGTCGTCGC
>JANPKF010000146.1:0-3743 GCA_031425895.1 Caulobacteraceae bacterium
CTTCCAGCGCCGCCCCGGCCTCCCCGTCGATCCGCCCGCGCCAGGCCGCCTGGGCCGGCTGCAGGGTCAGGGTTTCAAGGTGCGCCGCCCGGAAAGGAAAGACCTCACCCCTCATAGGTCACCAGCTCCGGATAGAGCCCGATCAGCGTGAACGGGAACCCGTCGTCGCCCTCGAAGGCGATGGTCGCCGCCCCGTCATAGCCGCCCGGAAACGTCATCGCGACATCGCCGCTGGTCAGCGCCGGCGGACCATCCATCGCCTCGCCCGCCCGCCGATGCTGCAGCGGATCGCACCGCCCGGGCGCCGGACCGAACCGGCCGCCCAGGCTATCCAGCAACCGAACGGTCAGCGCGTGCACCCGCTTGATCCGGCCCTGGGCGCTGCCCGCCGCCGCCCCGGCTTCCAGCGGCATGATCTGGCCGGCATAGGGCGCCGCCAGCCCGACAACCGCCTTGCCGGCCGGAGCCTGCAAGCTGATCGCGCCGCCGCTCACCACCCGGTCCGGATGCGCCGCGCCGTCGGCCTTCACCGAGACGCCCATGCCCTCCAGATGCTCCAGCCCCGACAGGGTCAAGGTCGGCGCGCCATCATAGGTCAGGGCGCTCGCCGCATAGATGCTCAGCGACTGGTCGTCTCCCGCCTCGTATTCGGCCGCCATCACCTCGACATAGCGCCGCGTCTCGCCATCGATCTGTCGACGGACGATCAGCCAGACATCATCCCTGCCGCCATCAGGCGACGGCACGACCGCCACCGACTCCACCGCCCCCGCCAGCAGGTGGCGCCGCCAGGCGAACACCTTGTCCTCCAGCTGCAGGGTCAGGGCCTCCAGCCCGCCCTCGGCGGTAACGCACCAGACGCTTTCATGCGGCGTCTGCTGCCAGGCCATGGCGATCACCGGGGCCATCAGCCCGCGATACTTGTTCAGATCCAGCGCCTCATACCCGTCCTGGGCCGGGACCATCAGCCGCAACCGCCGGCCCAGCTTTTCGACGAACACCACCCCCGCCCCGACCTGCACCGGTTCGACCCCGACCCCGCCCCAGGCGGTTTCCGGATCCTGCTGGGTGTTGCCTGGCCCATACGGACTGGCGCTGGTCTGGGCCTTCAGGCTGTGCTCGCCGCCGCCGGCCCCGATGAACAGCACCGAGCGGGTCGGCGCCGCCCATTCGATCGGATTGCCCTGCGCCGACTGGATGGACAGCACCACGGCGCTGTCAGGCAGCACCTCGCCATGGGTCCGGGCTTCGAAATTCGCAAAGTCGCCGGCCGTCGAATGCCAGACCTGCTGTCCCCGGAACCAGCTCAGCCGTTCCCGGAAGAAGCAGACATTGTCCGGCCAACCGGCCGCCGGCGACCAGGCCCCGAAGGCCCAGCGATGACTGGCCTGCGTCGCCAGCTCGTCCGGCAACCGCGCCAGCACCTCCGCCGTCGCCACCGTCCCGCTGGTCACGCCGGTGATCCGGACATGGCCATAGCCGGAGTGCAGGTATTCCCACTCCACCCCGATGGAGCCGACCGCCCCGTCGCCCTTCTGCTCCTCGCCGGTGCCGTCCCAGTATTTGCCGCGCGTATGGACAGGCAGTTCCTCGCCACAGATCGCCGGCTTGTCGCTGGTGTCGACCGGCCCGACCTGGCTGCAGATGTAGTGGCGCCAATCGGCCCGCCGCCGGTCGCCGACGTCAGTGGTGGTGCGCACCTGCCAGGCCCGCACATCGGCGCCGTCCTTGAGCTCCAGTTCGAACAGCCCGCCGACATGGCCCGCCTCGAAGATCCCGCTGCTCGCCGTCAGGGTCACCGTCCCGCCGACGGTCAGTGTCCCGGTCGCCAGCACCGTCACCACCTCGTCGGTGTTGGCGTCCCGAAAGGGCCCGCCCTTTGCCTCGAACACCTCCAGCACCCAGTTCAGGTTTGTCAGTCGCTTGAGCACCCGCGGCGCATGGCCGGCGCAGGCCAGGTAGACCACATCCCCCGACTGCTCGAACCGCACCCCGAAACTGCCGTCCGCCCGCGTCAGGTCGGCGGCCAGGTACGGGCTCTCGATCTCGAAGATCTCGTCGTCCGTATCAACCAGCCGCCCGCGATTGCGGAAAAAGCGGATGTAGCCCGGCCCGAACTCCAGCACGAAGGCGTCGGCCTGGCTGAATACGAAGGGCGCCAGCCAGCAGCGCATCGCACTGTCCTTGACCGCCCCGACAAAGACGCTGCCCGCCGCCCGCTGCAGGGCCCCCTGCACGCGGGGAATGAGGTTGTCGCAGCGGACCAGGCCCGACTGCCACTTCTCCAGGTCCGGCCGCCCGCCCAGCAGCGGAGACAGCAGCCCGGCGTTGAAACTGGTGATGGCGGGATTGGCTTTCATGTCTCTCCTCCCAGGTCCTCCCCATCGGGGGAGGGGGACCGCGCGAAGCGTGGTGGAGGGGGTCCCCACCAGCGGATCCGATGGCTAAAGTCTGGCCAGCACCCAGCTGCCGTCCGCGGCCGCTTCCGGCGCCGTTTCGATGGCGTTGACCCGCACTGCCTCGCGCACGGCCAGCTGGTAGTCGCGCAAGGCCGCCTCCTTCTTCCCCGACGACTGGGTCAGCTTCTCCGCCAGGTCGAAGGCCAGGCGGCAGGCGACGGCCTCGGCGAACAGCGGATCCCAGCCCGCCACGTCCTCGACCCGCCGCACGTAACGAACCTCCAACGGCGGCGCCGCATCGGTCAGGACCCTGCCGCCTTCCAGCGCAAAGGCTGGCTGCGAGCCACCCCGATAGTCGGCCAGTCCAGGCGTCACGGCCACGCCGCCGACCTCGACCAGCCGCAGACAGTCCGTGGGCAGAGGAAACTGCCGAGCATAGCCGAAGGCTGGCGCCGTCGCCTCGGCGCTCAGGCGCGCCCTGGCCATGGCGAAGTGCCAGCGGTTGGCCCGCAGGCACAGGTCCCGTACGTCCGCGAACCGGCTCTTCAGCCAGCGCGCCCGGTCATCGGGATCATCGAACGACAACACCGCGCCCTGGCCAAGCTTGCCGAGCGCCGCGTTGCCGACCGCGGTAGGGGATGTGGGCATCTGCGCTTCCGTCTGTGGAGTTCAGGATCCTCCCCCATCGGGAGAGGGGGACCATCGCCGCAGGCGATGGTGGAGGGGGTCCCCACCGCCGGTAGCGGACCCCCCCAGTCACCCCCGCCGGGGGCGACAGCTCCCCCGAGGGGGGAGCAACTAGTAGCCGCCGGTGAACCGCACCCGCAGGCTCACCGTCCCCGCCGCCGTCCCGACCGTCGCGCCCGTGAACGCCACGTCGTAGTCGACCTGCGGATCAGCGCTGAGACCCAGCAGCTCCCACAGCCGCTTCTCGATCTTGGCCACATCGGTGGCGGCGCTCTCGAACACGACATCCGTGCCCGTGATGCTGGCGCTGGCCAGGCTGATGGCCGAGGCGAACAGATCGGCATCGATCACCGCCCCGCCGTCGTCGGCGGTGCGATAGAGGCCAAGGTCGAAGCCCGTCCCGCCGGTGATGGCATCGTTGAAGATGGTCAGCTGGCTGACCCGGTCCGAACTGCGCAGCCGCGCCATGCGGTACACGGAGGTATCGTCATCGGCGGCCGCGACCTCGACCGTCCCCACCGCCTCGAACAGCGGCCCCCGCACCAGATGGGCGGGACTGGGCACGCGCGGGCTGGCGTCACGGTTGGAAACGGCGGTGGATTTGGTGTTGGCGATAGGCATGGGTTTTCCTTGAATGGCCCTTCTCCCGCTTGCCGG
>JANPKF010000147.1:0-2117 GCA_031425895.1 Caulobacteraceae bacterium
CCCACCTGGCACAAACGGCTCGATCCGAGCCCATTGATCGTCCCGCAGAACCTCGCCTTCCAAAGCCGCCTCCAAAAAGCAGCTTTGAATCAGAATCCGGAATCCATGGGAATCCTAAATCGTCCCTACGCCCTAGACATACTCTGTGGGCTGTCAGCTCCGGCCGGGGTCGTCCGCGAACGCTCCGAACATCGGGTCCCAGGCCAGGATTGTGAGGTCGTCGATCAAGCCCTCGCTGGCGAACGGGTCCTGATCGTTCAGCTGCTCGACCTCTTCGCGACTCTCTTCCGTCATGATGATGAAGCCGGCACGCGTGCCGAGGCCTGTTACCGGCCCTGATGCCTTGATCTTTCCAGCCTCGATAAGGGACTGGAGGAAGGCAACATGAGGCAGCACCTGCGTTCCCCAGCCGTCACCGTCCGGGTGCGTCATGGTCACGAGAAAGAACGCCACCTTCCGCGACCCTATTGCGGGCCGCGAAGGTCCGTGGCCGCGGCTTCTTCCGGCTTGGGCTCTTCGGCGGTCGGTTCGGCCGGGGCCGGGGTTACCGCGAAGGGATCGGCGGGCGCGGCGGCGGGTTCAGTGGCCTGTGCGTCGGTGACGGCGGCGCCGATTGGGTCGGCGGCGGCTTCGGCGGGGGCCGCTTCGGCGGGCGCGGCGATCGGGGGCTTGGCGTTGTAGGTCAGGGCGCTGCCGAACAGCTTCGAGCGGGTCGTCAGCTTCTGGGCGGTTGGCAGGCAACGGCCGGGCAGGCCCCAGCTCATCCATTCACGGGCCAGATACTTCTGGTCCTTGGTGTCGCGGATGGTGAACCAGACGGTGTTGCCCCGCTTGAGCTGCTCGGCGCCGTAGGGGGCGATGGCCTTGGCCGAGGCCTTCTCGGCCGCTTCCATGGCGCCGCGGAACTGTTTCAGCGTGTCACGGCCGGCCGTGCGCTGGTCCTTATAGCCCTGCAGGTCGGCGGGCGGAGCGCCGGGAATCTTGGCGATCTCGGTCTCGATGCGGGTGACCTCCGGGATCACCTTGTCATAGAGCTTCATGTGGCCGTCGAGGGCGCCGTAGCACCAGGCCACCAGGCCGTAGTCGTCTTCCGGCGCGCCGGGCGGGATCGGGTACTCCGCTTCAGCCGGGGCGGCGGCGGGCGCGGGCGCTTCAGCAGCCGGCGCGGCCTCCTGGACGATCAGCAGGGAGAGGAGCAGGGGAAGGATCGGGGCCATTCAAGAGGTCCTGGTCAAGGGCAAACACGGACAGACTTCAGGACGCCGCGCGACCGTAACCACCGCCCCCCGGGGTCATGATCTCGATGACGTCACCAGCCTCTACCGAAACGGAGAAGCAGCCGGTGAGGTCTCTTACCGCGCCGTTTGTGGCAATCAAACGTTGCTCGCCCGGCAAAGCTGCGCCGCCACCGGCGATTCCGCACGGAATGTTCAGCCTGCGGCTTGAAAGCAACGCCGCGTCCATGGGGGCGAGGAAGCGCATGCGGCGGATGGCGCCGTCGCCCCCGGGGTGTTGTCCCGCGCCGCCTGAGCCGTGGCGGATGCCGAAGTGCTCAACCCGGACGGGGAAGCGGCGTTCGAGGATCTCCGGGTCCGTGAGGCGGCTGTTGGTCATGTGGGTGTGGATGGCCGATGTGCCGGGGCCGCGCGCGGTGGCGCCGGAGCCGCCGCAGAGGGTCTCGTAGTACTGCTTGTCTTCGTCGCCGAAGGTGAAGTTGTTCATCGTACCCTGGCCGTTGGCCATGACGCCCAGCGCCGCGTAGAGGGCGTCGACGACGTGCTGGCTGGTCTCGACATTGCCGGCGACGACGGCGGCCGGCGGATGCGGGTCGAGCATCGAGCCTTCGCGGGTGAGGATGTTGAGCGGGGCCAGGCAGCCGGCGTTGAGCGGGATATCGTCGTCGACCAGGGTGCGGAAGACGTAGAGGGCGGCGGCGCTGACAATGGCGCTTGGGGCGTTGAAGTTGGTGTCGAGCTGGTCGGCCGACTCGCGGAAATCGAGGGTGGCTTCGCGGGCGACCGGGTCGACGGTGACCTTGACGACGATCTCGCCGGCCCCGTCGAGAGGGACGCGGGCCTCGCCGTCAGTGAGTTTTTCGATGGCGCGGCGGACGGAGG
>JANPKF010000148.1:0-2024 GCA_031425895.1 Caulobacteraceae bacterium
TGCGGTCTCGATGACCACCACGGTCGAGAGCATCTTCGGCTCGGGCCGGATGGTCGGCGGCTTTTTCCTGAACAACCAGATGACCGACTTCAACTTCGCGCCCGAAGGCCCGGATGGCGTCCCGGCCGCCAACGCCGTGGCCCCCGGAAAGCGGCCGCGCTCGTCGATGGCGCCGGTCATCGTCCTGGACCGTCAGGGCCGCTTCGTCGCCGCCCTGGGCAGCCCGGGCGGTCCGTCGATCCTGTCCTACAATCTCAAGGTCCTGGTCGGCGTCCTCGACTGGGACCTGACCATGCAACAGGCGATCGACCTGCCCAACCTCATCGCCCGGGGCCCGAACGTCAGCGGCGAAGCCGACCGCTTCGCTCCTGGAGTGGTCGAAGGGATGGCCGCGAAGGGCCTGACCCTGAAGTCGGGCGGCGGCGAGAACAGCGGCCTGCACGGGGTAATCGTCCGCGAGGGTGGTCGTCTCGAAGGCGGCGCCGATCCCCGCCGCGAGGGGGTCGCCAGGGGGTTTTGAGGAAACGGGGACACATTGAATTCGCAGAATTCAAGGTGTCCCCGCTTGCTAGTGGATGTGACCGCCGCCGGTCGGTCCGCCGGGCATCACCGTGCTTCCGGCCGGAACCAGGGTCAGCGGCCTGCCATCCTTCCAGGCGGCCGTGAGGGACTTGGTCGCCGCCAGGTCCCTGGTGGGATCAGCGCCCAGGGCCAGGAAATCGGCCTCGCAGCCGACAGTCAGGCAGGAGAGGCGCCGACCCGGGAAGATCGACACCTTCGGGGTCTCGATCCACAGCCGCAACAGCGTTGCCGTATCGAACACCTTCATGGCGGCCAGGTTGTCGATCTCGCTGCGCGAGGTCTGCATGTAGTTGTCCGAGCCGATAGCCAGCTTGACCCCGGCCGCCCGCAGCAGCCTCAGGTTGACGGTCTGAAGCGCCTTGATCGGGGCCTTGCGGGCGCGGGGCATGTTGAGGTTCTCGGTGACCACCGTGGTCGTCACCACCACCACGCCGGACCGGGCCGCGTCGCGCGCGTCCCGGGGCGTCAGCCGATAGGCGTCGCCGTTGTCGCCGGCCTCCCACATGTAGCCCGGCAGGTGATTGATCTCGTCGACGCCGCTGGCCACGGCCAGACGGAAGTCGGCGGCGGTCTCGATGTGGACGCTGACCTTCAGGCCGCGCCGGTGGGCCGCCTTGATGATGGCCGGGTAGAGCCTGGGGTCCAGGCCGCGCATGCCGTACTGGCCCTTGTCGGCCTTGCGCTGCTCGTGATGCTCGGAATGCAGCAGGTAGGTCTTCACGAACTCCGCGCCCTGGGCCTGGAGTTTCGCCAGGGCCGGCTCGATGTCGGCCGCGGTGCGCACGGTATGGAAGGCGTCGCCCTCGAAGGCCTCGCCCGGCTGCTCCTTGCCGGTGAAGCGCGACAGGAAGCCGTAGAGGCGGATCGGATGACCGCCCTCGCCCGTCAGACCGCCCATCGAGAACGTCGCATCCACCGTGTCCTGCCGGTTCAGCAGGGCGCGGGTCTGGGCGGTGAAGGCGCTGCGGCTGTTGGGATTCTTCACATAGAAGACGCCGTTGGCCAGGTATTGATCGCTGACCATCCGGGCCATCTGGGGCGCGTCGATGTTGTGGTTGTGGGCCTCGCCGAAGGGCGGGACAACGTAGGCGCCCTTCAGGTCCACCGCCCGGGCGCGCGGGGTCGGCTTCACGAAGACGCCGCCGCGCACATAGTGGTCTCCCGGGACGAAGCCCTCAGGCGTCCACCACAGGGCGCCGGTGAAGCGCAGGGTTTCTTCCGGTTTGGCCGTCGCGGGGCCGACAATCGCCAGTCCCGCCGCCACGGCCATGGCCGTCCATGCTGCCCGTTTCATCGCCCCGCGCTCCTGCTGCTTACTGCGGATAGTTGAGAGGCACGGTGACCGAGGTTCCGGCCTCCGGCACGGTGATCTTGACGGCGTCGAAGGTCTGGCCGGCCGCCTCGCCGGAATGGCCCCAGCCCTCGGCCGGCTTGCCGTCCTT
>JANPKF010000149.1:0-12657 GCA_031425895.1 Caulobacteraceae bacterium
GTCGCCACCGGCGCCGCCGACGGTTACGGCCGCATCGCCGGCAAGCCGGCCTGCACCCTGCTGCATCTGGGGGCCGGCAACGCCAACGGCGGCGCCAACCTGCACAACGCCCGCCGAGCCGGCACCCCGGTGGTCAACGTCATCGGCGACCACGCCACCTATCACCGCCAGTACGACGCTCCGCTGAACAGCGACATCGCCGGATGGGCCGCCCCCAACTCGCTCTGGGTGAAATCGGCCGAATCCCCTGACGAAGTAGGTCCTCTGGCCGCCGAGGCCGTCCAGGCCAGCTTCGGCGCCCCCGGCGGCTGCGCCAGCCTGATCCTGCCGGCCGACACCGCCTGGCTGGAAACCACCGTCACCGGCCCGGTCCTGCAACCCAGGCCGCGCGCCCGGATCACCACCGACGAAGCCGCGACCATTGCCGCCCGCATCAAGGCCGCCAAGAAACCGGTCATCCTGATGGGCGGCAGCTGCACCCAAACCGCCGGCATCGCCGCCGCCGCCCGCCTCTCCGCCGCCGGGGTGCGCGTCCTGATCGACACCTTCGTCGCCCGCCATTCGCGCGGCGCCGGCCGCTTCGCCCCCGACCGCCTGCCCTATTTCGGCGAGATGGCCATCGCCGACCTGGAGGGCGTCGACCTGATGGTGCTGGTGGAAACCACCATGCCGGTCGCCTTCTTCGCCTATCCGGACCGCCCCAGCGTCCTGGTCCCCGAAGGCTGCGACCTGGCCAGCCTCTGCGGCAAGGAGGCCGACGGCCCCGCCGCCTTGACCGCCCTGGCGGATGCCTTGGGCGCCCCCGCCCACGGCCCGGTCGTCGAACAGGCTCTGCCCGCCGCACCCACGGGCCGCCTCGACCCCTATTCGATCGGCAATTCCATCGCCCGCCACATGCCGGAGGGGACGCTGATCTCCGACGACGCGGTCACCGCCGGCCTGCCGATCTTCACCCAGACGAAGACGGCCCGCGCCCACGAATGGCTCTGCCTGACCGGCGGCGCCATCGGCCAGGGCATCCCGCTGGCCATCGGCGCGGCCGTGGCGGCGCCCCATGCCAAGGTGCTCAGCCTGAACGGCGACGGGGCGGGGATGTACACGGTCCAGGGCCTGTGGACGATCGCCCGCGAGAACCTCGACGTCACCGTCGTGGTGTTCGCCAACCACGCCTACCGCATCCTGGGGATCGAGCTTGGCCGCACGGGTGCTGGCAACCCGGGGCCGGCCGCGAAGACGTTGCTCGACCTCAGCAATCCGAAGATCGACTGGCAGCAGATTGCCGGCGGTTTGGGGATTGCGTCCGAACGGGCGACGACGGCGGAAGAGTTCGACGCCGCCTTCGAGCGGGCCATGAACCAGCGGGGGCCGCGGTTCATCGAAGCTGCGCTCTAACCGTCCTTCTCCCGCTTGTCGGGAGAAGGTGGCCCCCGAAGGGGGTCGGATGAGGGCTGCGCCAGCGGAATGGGATTGGCGGACAGACCGCACCAGAAAGCGCTCGTCCTGAAGGGCCGGCGCTGCCCTCACCCGTCAGCCCTGCGGGCTGCCACCCTCTCCCGACGAGCGGGAGAGGGAATGCAACTTCGGCCTAATCCTTGCGCTTCGGGCCCTTGGCGAACCCCGCCTTGCCGGGAGCCGGCCCCTTGAACGGCGGCTTTTTGTCGTAGGGCTTCTTTTCGTACGGCTTCTTCTCGCCGAACGGCTTGCGCGGGCCGCCGGGACCAGCGCCCGAACGGGTCGCCGGACGCGGAGCAGGCCCAGCCGGGCGCGGCGATCGCGTGTCGCCCACGCCCGGCGCGCTCGACGGTTCGATCTTCACGTCTTCGCGGCTGGTCGCCCGCACGGCTTCGGCGAACCGCACCGAGGCTTCGGCGCTGATCTCGAACTTGGTCTCGTTGTCGAAGATCTTGATCGAGCCGACGTCCTTCTTGGTCACGTGACCCAGGCGGCAAATCATCGGCAGGATCCACTTGGGGTCCGCGTTCTTGCCGCGCCCGACGTTCAGCCGGAACCAGATGCCGTCGGTCATGCCGCCCTGGTGGGGCTCACGCGGCGCGTACTCGACCCGCTCGGGACGGTCGTAGCCGCCGCGCGGGGCCTCGGACCGCTCGGACCGCTCGCGCGGCGCACCCTTGGCCGGACGCGCATCAGCGCCGCGGCCGTCGTCGTACAGTTCTTCAGGCTCGGGCAGGCCGCCGCGTTGCAGGCGCATGAAGGCCCCGGCGATCTCTTCGGGCGTCTTCTGCTCCAGCAGCAGCTTGCCCAGCGCCATGTCCTCTTCGCCGACCGGTTCAAAGGTCATCGCCGTTTCCAGCAGGCGGGCCTTGTCACGCTCGCGGATTTCCTCGGCCCCGGGCGGGCCGCTCCAGCCGGCGTCGATGTTGGCCGAGCCGAACAGCATCTCCGCCTTGCGGCGACGGGTGTAGGGCACGATCAGAACGCTGGTGCCCTTGCGCCCGGCCCGGCCGGTGCGGCCCGAACGGTGCAGCAGGGTCGCCTTGTTCTGCGGCAGGTCGGCGTGGATGACGAGGCCGAGGTCGGGCAGGTCGAGGCCGCGCGCGGCGACGTCGGTGGCGACACAGACCCGGGCGTGACCGTCGCGCAGGGCCTGCAGCGCGTCGGAGCGCTCGCGCTGGCTCAGCTCACCGGACAGGCCGACGACCGCGAAGCCCCGTTCCTTCAGGGACGCCTGCAGGTGCCGGACCGCTTCACGGGTGTGACAGAAGACCAGGGCGCCGGGGGATTCGAAGTAGCGCAGCACGTTGACGACGGCATGCTCCACCTCGTTCGGCGCCACGCGGACGGCGCGGTAGTCGATGTCGACGTGCGGCTGGTCCTTGCTGGTAGTGTCGATGCGCAGGGCGTCGTTCTGGAACTTGCGGGCCAGCAGGGCGATGTCCTTGGCGATGGTCGCCGAGAACAGCAGGGTGCGGCGCGCTTCCGGCGCCGTCTCGAGGATGAATTCCAAATCCTCGCGGAAGCCCAGGTCCAGCATCTCGTCGGCCTCGTCGAGGACGACGACCTTCAGGCTGGTCAGTTCCAGGTTGCCGCGTTCCAGGTGGTCGCGCAGGCGGCCGGGGGTGCCGACGACGATGTGGGCCCCGAAGTTCAGGGCGCGGGCCTCGGCCCGGGCGTCCATGCCGCCGACGCAGGAGACGATCTTGGCGCCGGTCTGGGCATAGAGCCAGGTCAGCTCGCGCTGCACCTGGATGGCCAGTTCGCGGGTCGGGGCGATGATCAGGGCCAGCGGCGCGTCGGCGCGGCCGAACCGTTCGGCCTCGCCCAGAAGGCTCTCAGCCATGGCGATGCCGAAGGCGACGGTCTTGCCGGAGCCCGTCTGGGCGCTGACCAGCAGGTCCTGGCCGTCGGAGGCTTCGAGCACAGCGGACTGCACGGAGGTCGGAGTTTCATAGCCGCGCTCGAGGAGCGCCGCGTCGAGGGCGGGGTGGCTGGCGGGGAAGGTCATTTCAGGGTCGTTTCATGGTGCAGTGCACAATGGTGCACGCGAGAGGGCGGGGCTGATACGCTCTATTGACATAAAACGCCAGCTTTGCCTGTTGGATGCGGCGCAGGTCCGTTCCTATATGCAACGCATGACCAAGCTCTCCGTCCTCGATCTGGCCCCCATCGCCCAGGGCAGCAACGCCGCCCAGGCCTTCGCCAACAGCGTTTCCCTGGCCCAGACCGCCGAGCGGCTCGGCTACGAGCGCTTCTGGCTGGCCGAGCATCACAACATGAAGGGCATCGCCAGCGCCGCGACCAGCATCGTCATCGGCCATGTGGCGCAGCAGACGAAGACCATCCGCATCGGGGCCGGCGGCGTCATGCTGCCCAACCACGCGCCGCTGATCATCGCCGAGCAGTTCGGCACGCTGGCGAGCCTCTATCCCGACCGTATCGATCTCGGCATCGGCCGCGCCCCCGGCACCGACCAGCTCACCGCCCAGGCCCTGCGCCGCAACCTGCACGGCAACATCGACCAGTTCCCGCGCGATGTGCTGGAGATCATCCAGTACCTCGGCCCCGACAATCCCGATGCCCGCGTCCGCGCCGTGCCCGGCTACGGCACCAACGTCCCCGTCTGGATCCTCGGCTCCAGCACCTACGGCGCCCAGCTGGCCGCGGCGCTGGGGCTGCCCTACGCCTTCGCCAGCCACTTCGCCCCCGGCGAACTCGACTTCGCGCTGGACCTCTACCGCCGCCAGTTCCGCCCCTCGGAACACCTCGCCAAGCCCTACGTCATGGCCGGCTTCAACATCTTCGCCGCCGATACGACGGCCGAGGCGAAGCTGCTGTTCACCTCCCTGCAGCAGGCCTTCGTCAACCTGCGCACTGGCAACCCTGGCCAGCTGCCGCCGCCCATCGAAGGCTACGGCGAACGCCTGGACCCGCAGGCCTCGGGCCTGCTGGCCAATGCGCTGAGCTGCTCTGCGGTCGGGGATCGCGATGTGGTGCGTGCGGGGCTGCAGGCCTTCATCGACCGCACCCAGGTCGACGAGGTGATCATCACCGCGCAGATCTTTGATCATCAGGCGCGGCTGAAGTCCTACGAGATCGTCGCCGAAGTCCACGCGGGACTGAAACAGGCGGCGTAGGCTTGGGTGCGTCCTTCGACACGCCCGCCTGCAGCGGGCTACTCAGGATGACGAATTTGGGTGGGCTCAACAAACGGGCGTCATCCTGAGTAGCGGCCGCAGGCCGCGTGTCGAAGGACGCAAACCCGCTAAACCCGCGCCACCCCCTCAGGCGCCACGGCGTCATCCGCCAAAGCCTTCCACAACACCCGCCGCTGATCCACCGGCCCCGGCATCCGCACGCCCGGCGCGGGGACAAACCCCATCCGCCCGAAATACGGCGCATCCCCGACCAGGAACACGGTCCCCCAGCCGGCGACCTTCGCCGCCGCACAGGCCCGCGCCACCAGTTCCGCGCCGATCCCATGCTTGCGCGCGTCCGCCTCGACCGCGATCGGGCCCAGGAAGACACTCACGCCATCCCCAACCTTCACCGGCCACATCCGCACCGACCCCAGCAGAGCCTCCCCGCGCCAGGCGCTGATCGACAGCTCAGCAATCAGCACATTGCCCTCGCGCAGCCGCTCGGCCGCCTTGGCATAGCGCCCCGGCCCAAAGGCCCGGTCGGTCAGGTCGAGGATCAGGTGCGCATCGTCGGGCGCTTCGGGACGGTAGGTGATGTCGGTCATGGGGCTCAGCACAGGCAACAGGAACAGGGGCTCGCCCGGCCCTGCCGGTGAGCGGTCAACGGCGCCCGGGTCGGACGCGGAAGGGGGTTCGTCGCAGAGCCTTCATCACGGCGCGGCCAATAGGGCTCAAGCGATCCAGCGTCAACGCCGTTGCAGCGCGTGGCCTCAAAGGCCAAGCTGGGCGCGCCCATGAGCGACTCCCCAGACACAGCGTCCGCCCCCGAAGACACTTCCGTCCGCGCCCTGCTGCGCGAGCGCGACTACGTCTTCTTCTGGTTTTCCCGCTGGACCGCCGTGCTCGGCGTCCAGATTCAGAGCGTCGCCCTCGGCTGGCACGTCTACGACATCGCCCGCCGCACCATGGACGTGAAGCAGTCAGCCCTGATGGTCAGCCTGATCGGCTTGGTCTCCTTCCTGCCTGTGCTGCTGTTGGCCCTTCCGGCCGGAGAGACCGCCGACCGCCACAACCGCCGGCGCATCGTCCTCATCTGCTATGCCGTCGAGATCATCGTCGCGGCCGCCCTCGCCGCCGCCGCCTTCTGGCGGCAGGAGACCATTCCCATCCTGCTGGGCGCCGCCATCGTCTTCGGGGCCGCCCGGGCCTACTTCTCGCCGGCCAACACCGCACTCGGCCCCATGCTGGTCCCGCGCGCCCTGCTGCCCCGCGCCATCGCCTGGAACTCGCTGGCCTGGCAGACGGGCTCGATCATCGGCCCGGCGCTGGGCGGCTTCCTGATCGCCGTCTCGCTCAGCGCCCCCTACACCGCCTCCCTCATGCTCTACATCGTCGCCGGTCTCTGCATGCTGATGGTCCGCGGCAACGCCCAGCCCCAGCTTCAGCCCGGCTCCCGCTGGTCCCTGATGAAAGAGGGGCTGGCCTACGTCTGGAACAACAAGATCGTCTTCGGGGCCATCTCGCTGGATCTGGCCGCCGTCATTCTCGGCGGCGCTGTCGCCCTGCTGCCTGTCTTCGCCCGCGACGTCCTGGTCCTCAGCCCCGACCAGCAGGCCTGGGCCTTCGGCGTGCTGCGCGCCTCGCCGGCCATTGGCGCCGCTCTGGTCGCCGTCTATCTGGCGGCCAACCCGATCCATCGCCGGGCCGGTCCGATCATGTTCATCGCCGTCGCCCTGTTCGGCGCCTTCACCATCGTCTTTGGCCTGTCGAAGTCGCTCTGGCTCTCGGTCTTCGCCCTGGCCATCCTCGGCGGCGCCGACATGGTCAGCGTCTATGTCCGCCAGACCCTGATTCAGCTGGCCACCCCCGACCATATGCGAGGCCGGGTCGCCACCGTCTCCTCCCTGTTCATCGGCGCCTCGAACGAACTGGGCGAGTTCGAAACCGGCCTCGTCGCCCGCTTCCTGGGACCCGTCGGGGCGGCGGTGTTCGGCGGCGTCGGCGCCCTGGCCGTCACCGGCCTCTGGGCCTGGCTGTTCCCGCAGCTGCGCAAGGCAGACCGGCTGGTTTAGCCGGGGACTGGATCGCCGCGCAAAGGCGCGGCCCGGTTGTCTTCGCGGCTGGAGCGGCGTTCCTGTCCCCGACCTGCGCCGATCGGGGACAGGTAGCGCGCCCCAACCGCTGGCGCGCCGTCATCTGGCCGCCTGCGCGCGCAACCAGTCCCCCTTGCGTGACCTTGCGTCTCCCCCCTAAACCGCTTCCAACAATCGTTTAAGGGAGAGCTTCCATGGGCGTTCTGTCGGGCAAGGTCGTGATCGTCACCGGCGCCGCCGGCGGCATCGGCAAGGAGTGCGCGCTGCTCGCCGCGCGCGAAGGCGCGAAAGTGGTCGTCAACGACCTGGGCGGCAGCGTCGGCGGCGGTGACGAGGGCGACGCCGGCCCCGCGCAACTGACCGCCAACGAGATCAAGGCGGCCGGCGGCGAAGCCGTCGCCAACTCCGACAGCGTCACCAGCATGAGCGCTGTCAAGGCCATGGTCGAACAGGCCAAGGACGAGTTCGGCGGCCTGCACGCCATCATCAATCCGGCCGGCATCCTGCGCGACAAGATGTTCCACAAGATGGACGACGAGGACTGGGACCGGGTCATCGAGGTCCACCTGCGCGGCGCCTACAACGTCTCCCGCGCCGCCGTCGAACTGTTCCGCGACCAGCAGGAAGGCTCTTACGTCCACTTCACCTCGACCAGCGGCCTGATCGGCAACATCGGCCAGGCCAACTACGCGGCCGCCAAGCTCGGCGTCATGGGCCTTTCGCGCATCCTGGCTATGGAAGGGGCGCTGAAGAACGTCCGCTCCAACATCATCGCCCCCTTCGCCTGGACCCGGATGATCGCCTCCATTCCGGTCAAGGACGAGGCCTCGGCCCAACGCGTCGGCCGGATGAAGAACGCCATGCGCGCCGACCAGGTCGCCCAGCTGGCCATCGCCCTGGCCAGCCCGGAAGCCAAGGACGTTTCCGGCCAGATTTTCGCCGTGCGCGGCAACGAGGTCATCCTGTTCGACCAGCCCCGCCCGGTCCGCAACATGGCCAATACCGAAGGCTGGACCCCCCGCTCGCTGCTCGACATCGCCCTGCCGGCCATGAAGAACAGCTTCTTCGACACCGGCGCGTCCGCCTCGGTGTTCCCCTACGATCCGATCTAACTCGTCATCCCGGACGGCCCGCTGGGCCGATCCGGGACCCAGGGGTCGCAGGCGCAGGGGCGAGCCGCCCCCGGGTCCCGACTCTCCGCTTCGCTCCGGCCGGGATGACGGAGCTGTTTTGCAAGGACATCACATATGCGCCGCGCCGCCATCGTCAGCCCCCTCCGCACCGCCGTCGGCAAGTTCCAGGGATCGCTCGCCAGCATGACCGCCGGCGAGATCGGCGGGACCATCATCAGGGAATTGGTCGAGCGCACGAAGATCGACCCCGAGCGGATCGACGACGTCACCTTCGCCCACGGCTATCCCAACGGCGAGGCGCCTTGCATCGCCCGCTGGTCGCTGCTGCAGGCCGGCCTGCCCATCGGCATTCCGGGCGTCTCCATGGACCGCCGCTGCGGCTCAGGCCTGCAGGCGGTAATCGACGCGGCCATGCGCATCCAGACCGGAGCGGCCGACGTGGTCATCGCCGGCGGCTGCGAGAGCATGAGCAACGTCGAATACTACTCGACCGACATGCGCAACGGCGCCCGCGCCGGCTCGGTGACCATGCATGACCGCCTCGCCCGCGGCCGGGTGATGAGCCAGCCGGTCGAACGTTTCGGCGTCATCAGCGGCATGATCGAAACCGCTGACAACCTCGCCCGCGACTACCAGATCAGCCGCGAGGAAAGCGACGCCTACGCCGTGATGAGCCACCAGCGCGCGGTCGCCGCCTGGAACGAGGGCAAGTTCGCTGAAGAGCTCGTCCCGGTCTCCGTCAAGCAGCGCAAGGGTGACCCTATCATCTTCGACCGCGACGAAGGCCCCCGCGCCGACGCCTCGATGGAGACGCTCGGCAAGCTGCGCGCCATCGAGAAGGACGGCGTCGTCACCGCCGGCAACGCCAGCCAGCAGAACGACGCCGGCGCCGCCTGCCTGGTGGTCGCCGAGGACAAGCTGGAAGAGCTGGGCCTGGAACCCATCGGCTGGTTCCACAGCTGGGCCGCAGCCGGCTGCGAGCCCTCGCGCATGGGCATCGGCCCGGTGCCGGCCGTCGAGCGCCTGTTCGCCCGCAATGGCCTGGGCTGGAGTGACATCGACCTGGTCGAACTCAACGAAGCCTTCGCCCCGCAGGTGCTGGCCGTGCTCAAGGGCTGGAACTGGGACGACCGCGACAAACTCAACGTCAACGGCGGCGGCATCAGCCTGGGTCACCCCATCGGCGCCACGGGCGGCCGCATCCTCGCCAACCTGCTGCACGAGATGCAACGCCGCGAGGTCCGCTATGGTCTCGAGACCATGTGCATCGGCGGCGGCCAGGGCATCGCCGCCGTGTTCGAGCGGGCGTAAGTCTCGACGGTGACTGTCGTCCGGCCGCGCCGGAGGACAGTCACCGCCACACCCTACATCTTGGGCGCGCTCTGCAGGCTGCGGCGGGTCACGTCGTCGAGGTTTTCCTTGGCGTTGCGCTCGTCGGCCGCCCATTCGCCCGCCGTACGGCAGATCTTCTTGCCGGGGGTGCGCGAGCCGGTCGGGTTGATCCGCTTGCAGACCACCCGCGACTTGTCATCGTCCTTGGCCGACTTCTCGCCGTCGACCGACACCGGCGTGACGGTGGTGGCCGGCTCGGCCGCCTTGAAGGCGCCCGGCGCGGCCATGGCCGGCAGGGCCAGGGCGGCCATCGCCGCCGTCACGATCAGAGTGCGCATGATCATCGTTGGGTCTCCCTGTAGGCTCAGCGCCCGCCGCCGGCGTTCTGGATCTTGTTGACCGTGCTGTTCAGGCGGATCTGGGTTTCCAGTTCGCGCTTGGCGTCGGCCGACTGGCGGTCCCATTCCTCGGCCGTCTTGCAGACCTTGCGGGTCGGCATGCGGCTACCGGTGATGACCAGCACCTTGCACAGCCGCCCGTCCTTGTCCTTCACCTTGCGGCCGTCGCTGCCGACGGTGCCGGGCTTTGCGGTGATGGTCTGGACCTGGGCCGCCGCGGCGCCGGCCGACACCAGCAAGGCGGCCGAGGCGGCCAGCGCGATAAACAGCTTCATCCCGATCCCCTCTTGGTTGTTCGAAGGGCAGCCTGAGCCAATTGAACGCAACCCGCAATAGCGACCACCGATATGCAGGCCCGCGCCCCGTTCAGCCGATCTTGACCCCCGGCGGCGGCGGCATGTCCTCCGGCACGAAGAAGTCGGGCATCAGCGGCCGGCTGGGATCGACGCGATAGGGCTCGAAATCCCGAACGCCCTCGCCATAGAGGAAGGTGTCGTCGATCAGGAAGTTGCCGGTGAAGGTGGAAGCTTGCTTGTTGAAGATGGCATAGGCCGCATCGGCCATGATCTCCGGCGTGCGGCACATCCGCATGCCGTCGTCGCCGGCCAGCGCGAACTGGATGGCCGCTGTCGCAATGCCCGTGCGCGGCCACAGGCCGTTGAAGGCGATCTGCCCCCGGTACTCGTCGCTCATCCCCAGCATGCACAGGCTCATGCCGTACTTGGCCATCGAATAGGCGACGTGCCGCCCGAACCAGTGGGGCGCCAGATCGAGGGGAGGGGACAGGGCCAGCACATGCGGGTTGGCCGACTTCTTCAGGTGCGGAATACAGGCCTTGCTGGTCAGGAATGTGCCGCGGGCATTGACCTGGTTCATCAGGTCGAACCGCTTCATCTCCGTCTGTTCAGTGCCCGTCAGCTGGATCGCCGAGGCATTGTTGACGCAGATGTCGATGCCCCCGAAGGCGGCGACGCACTTCTCGACGCCTTCGTAGACGCTTGCTTCGTCCCGCACATCGACGATCAGCGGCAGGGCCTTGCCGCCCGCCGCCTCGATCTCCTCGGCGGCCGAATAGATGGTCCCCCGCAGATGCTTGTGCGGCTCCGCCGTCTTGGCGGCGACGGCGATATTGGCCCCGTCACGGGCCGCTTTCAGCGCAATGGCCAGGCCGATGCCCCGGCTGGCCCCGGTGATGAAGAGGGTTTTTCCGGCGAGGCTCATCGCGTTGGTCTCCGTTGAAACAGGGTGCGTCCTTCGACACGCGATCCTGGCGGATCGCTACTCAGGATGACGAAGGGGGTGCAGGATCACAATCATTCGTCATCCTGAGTAGCCCGCGCCAGCGGGCGTGTCGAAGGACGCGTTGACGTTTCAGCCCGCTCCCGTCGTCTCGACGCTCAGCGCCCACAGCCGCTCGGCGCTCTCGGCGTCCAGCGCATGCGCCATCACCCCGGCCCGCGGGTTCTCCTTCGACCACGGCACCGCCTGCGCACAATCTTCCAGGTACAGCCCGCCAACGCCCTCAAGCTCAGGCCCCACCGCCGCCCAGACGCTGGTGCTGGCGCCCTGCTCGGTGGTCTTGAAGCCGGTCACGGCCTTGTCGTTCGCGTCCAGCCAGCCCATCGCCCGCTGCTCCTCGATCGGCAGGTGGCGCTGCAGCGGGGTGAGGATACCGCCCGGCATGACGGCGTTGGCCGTGACGCCCTGGTCCTTGAACCGCCTGTTGAAGCCGACGGCGAACAGGGCATTGGCCGTCTTGGCCTGGCCGTAGGACGCCCACTTCTCATAGTCGCCGGTCTTGAAGTGGGGGTCGTCCCAGCGGATGTCGCTGCGCACATGGCCGATCGACGACAGCGACACCAGCCGCGAGGTCTTGCCGCTCGCCTTGGCCCCGGCGATCAACGCCGGTGTCAGCAGGGCGGTCATCAGGAAGTGGCCGAAATGGTTGGTGCCGATCTGCATCTCCAGCCCGTCCTTGGTGTGATCCAGGGGGCAGGCCATGACGGCGGCGTTGTTGATCAGGATGTTCAGCGGCCGCGCGCCCCACCGCGCCCCGAAAGCCCGGATCGAGGCGAAGTCAGACAGGTCGAGCATCTCGAAGCTCAACCTTCCCTTGGCCGTCGTCTCGACGTCGGCGATGGCCGCCGCCGCCAGGTCCGGCTTGCGCGCGGCGATGACGACATCGGCCCCGGCCTCGGCCAGGGCCCGTACGGTCTCGACGCCGATGCCGGTGGCCGCCCCGGTGACGATGATGGTCTGCCCGCTCAGGTCATGCCCCGCGACCACCTCGCGGGCGGTCGAGAAGCGCTGGAAGGGCGAGGTGATGCGATCGCTCATGGGTGTTTCCTCTCTTGTTGTTGCTGGAAGGGGGCTCAGCCGACCTTCGAAAAATCCGCCGGACGCTTCTGGAAGAAGGCCGCGAAGGCTTCCGCCGCCTCTGCCGACTGCAGTCGCTCGACGAAGTAACGGCCCTCAAGGTCCATCAGCGCCGCGATCTTGTCCGCATCGCGCATCAGACGCTTGGTCACCTTCAGCGCCCCGATCGGCCGTTTGGCCAGGGCCTGGGCCGTGGCCAGCGCCGCCGCCACGACCTCATCGGTCGGCAGGCACTTGTTGGCGATGCCGGTCGTCACCGCCTCCTCGCCCATCATCGCCTCGCCCAGCGCGAACATCGCATAGGCCCGCGCATGGCCGATCCGCGCCGGCAGCAGCCAGCTCGACGCCGCTTCCGGCACCAGGGCCAGCCCCACGAACGGCGTCGTCAGCTTGGCTTCCGGCGACACATAGACCAGGTCGCAATGCAGCAGCATCGTCGTCCCGACCCCGACCGCCAGACCCTGCACCGCCGCCACCAACGGCTTCTCTGCCCGCGCCAGGGCCTTCAGGAAGCGCGTCACATTGCGCTCCCCGGCCGGACGCTCACCGGCGTCGCGGCTGGTGTCGCCCGACGAATTCTGGGCCGCGAAATCGCTGACGTCGTTGCCGGCGCTGAAGGCCGGGCTGGACGACTTGAACAGCACCGCCCGGATGGCCGGATCGGCCTCGGCCTGCGCCATGCTGTCGGCCAGCACCCCGTACATGCTGTCGGTCAGGGCGTTCTTCTTGT
>JANPKF010000150.1:0-2778 GCA_031425895.1 Caulobacteraceae bacterium
CGTCGATCACCATCGAACAGTTCCACCCCCCGGCCGACATCGTTGCGGCCGTTGAAGCCGTGGCGGCCGCGGGCGGCCTCGACATCTGCGGCGTCGAATACATGATCGACGAGCGCGACGGACAGGCGCGGTTCTACGACATCAACGCCCTGTCCAACTTCGTCGCCGATCCCATCAATGTGCTGGGCTACGATCCGCATGAACAGCTCGTCGACTTCCTGGTCGCCGAGATCGCCAACCACAAGAGAGACGACGCGGCATGAGGTACGGCTTTTGGGCTCCGGTATTCGGCGGCTGGCTGCGCAACGTGCCCGACGAGGGCATGAGCGCCAGCTGGGACTATATGAGCCGCCTGTGCCGGCGGGCCGAGGAGATCGGCTATGACCTGACCCTGGTCGCCGAACTTAACCTCAACGACATCAAGGGGACCGACCAGCCGGCGCTGGACGCCTGGTCGACGGCGGCGGCGCTGGCGGCGGTGACGTCGAAGCTGGAGCTGATGGTGGCGGTGCGGCCGAACTTCCACCACCCGGCCCTGTTCGCCAAACAGGCGGCCAACATCGACAACATCAGTGGCGGCCGCCTCGCCCTCAACGTCGTCTCGTCCTGGTGGGCGGAGGAGGCCAAGAGCTATGGCCTGACCTTCGATCAGCACGACGACCGCTATGGCCGGACCACCGAATGGCTGCAGGTCGTCGATGGCCTGTGGAGCCAGACGCCGTTCACCCATCATGGCGAGCGCTACCAGCTGGAGAACGCCATCTGCGAGCCCAAGCCGGTCTCGCGGCCTCGTCCGGTGATCTATGCCGGCGGCGAATCCGAAGCGGCCAAGACACTGATCGCCCGCCACTGCGACGCCTATGTCATGCACGGCGACGCGCCGGAGGACATCGCTGCCAAGATCGCCGACATGAAGGCCCGCCGCGCAGCGGAAGGCCTGCCGCCGATGCAGTACGGCATGGCCGCCTACGCCATCGTCCGCGACACCGAGGAGGAGGCGCTGGCCGAACAGGCGCGGATCACGACGCTCGATCCGGACGCGCCGGGCTTCGCCAACTTCGACCAGTGGATCGCCGGCACCGAGCTGGAGCGTGAGCTGAAGATCCAGGAATACAGTGTCTCCAACCGGGGCCTGCGGCCTGGGCTGGTCGGGACACCGGCGCAGGTAAGGGCGCGGGTCGCCGAGTTCGAGGCGGCGGGGCTGGACCTGCTGCTGCTGCAGATGAGCCCGCAACTGGAAGAGATGGAGCGGTTCTCGGCGGCGGTCATTCAGTAGCGCGCCGTCGCTGGGGACTGGTTGCCCGCCGCGCGGACGGGACAGAAGGCGCACAACTGGTTGGCGGGCTACCTGTCCCCGACATGGCGCCAGATCGGGGACAGGTACGCCGCCCGGACCGAAGGGACCTCTGCGGTGACGCCGTTGCGCGGCGAACCAGTCCCCACCCCGCCCATGTTGCGGCGCACAAAAATTGCTTGCCAGGCTCCGGAGGTCGTTCCACGATCCTGAGCATCAAGATTGCATGGTGGGCCTGTCCGGAACGGAGACGGGTGCTGCCGCATTGCAGCAGAAGTGCCACGGGGACCGCCGATGACGACCGAAAACCTCGATAAACCTGCGTTGAAGGACCTGTACGAGATCGGCGAGATCCCGCCGCTCGGCCATGTGCCCGCGAAGATGTACGCCTGGGCCATCCGCAAGGAGCGCCACGGCTCGCCGTCGAGCGCCATGCAGGTCGAGGTCATTCCGACCTGGGAGATCGGCGAGGACGAGGTGCTGGTCCTCGTGATGGCCGCCGGGGTCAACTACAACGGCGTCTGGGCAGCGCTCGGGACGCCGGTCAGCCCCTTCGACGGCCACAAGCAGCCGGTCCACGTGGCCGGGTCGGACGCGTCCGGCATCGTCTACAAGATCGGCGCAAAGGTGAAGCGCTGGAAGGTCGGGGACGAGGTCGTCGTCCACTGTAACCAGGACGACGGCGACGACGAGGAATGCAACGGCGGCGACCCGATGTTCTCCTCCAGCCAGCGCATCTGGGGCTATGAGACGCCGGACGGCAGCTTCGCCCAGTTCTGCCGGGTGCAGTCCCGCCAGCTGATGCAGCGCCCCAGGCACCTGACCTGGGAAGAGAGCGCCTGCTACACCCTGACCCTCGCCACCGCCTACCGCATGCTGTTCGGCCACAAGCCGCATGAGCTGAAGCCTGGCCAGAACGTGCTGGTCTGGGGCGCCTCGGGCGGCCTCGGCGTCTTCGCCACCCAGCTGGCCGCCGTCACCGGGGCCAACGCCATCGGCGTGGTCTCCAGCGAGGACAAGGTCGACTATGTGCTGAGCCAGGGCGCCAAGGCGGTTCTGAACCGCAGCGACTTCAACTGCTGGGGCCAGCTGCCGACGGTGAACGGCCCCGAGTTCGACGACTACATGAAGGAAAGCCGCAAGTTCGGCAAAGCCATCTGGAACATCACCGGCAAGCGCGACGTCGACATGGTGTTCGAACACCCCGGCGAGGCCACCTTCCCGGTGTCGGTGTTCCTGGTGAAGCGCGGCGGCATGGTGGTGATCTGCGCCGGCACCACCGGCTATAACCTGACCATGGACGCCCGCTTCCTGTGGATGCGCCAGAAGCGGGTCCAGGGCAGCCACTTCGCCAACCTCGCCCAGGCCTCGGCCGCCAACCAGCTGGTCATCGACCGGCGGGTCGATCCGGCCCTGTCGGAGGTCTTCACCTGGGACGCCATCCCCGACGCCCACGAGAAGATGCTGGCCAACAAGCACCCGCC
>JANPKF010000151.1:0-1914 GCA_031425895.1 Caulobacteraceae bacterium
GAGGCGCGCGGCGGCGGCGGCCGGGCCAACATGTTCGAGACCGGCGCCGACAACGGCGATCTGATCGCCCGCTACAAGGAAACCGCCAAGGGCCCGATCAGCAGCGCCCTGGCCGTCTTCCTGTACGAGAAGATGCCCAACGACACCGACTTCTCGGTGCCCAGGCGGATGGGCATGACCGGCCTGAACTTCGCCTTCATCGGCCGCCAGTTCGACTACCACTCCCCGACCTCGACCGTGGCCAACCTCGACCCCGGGTCGGTGCAGTCGATGGGCGATCAGGTGCTCAGCGCCACGAAGACCTTCGCCCTCGACCCCACCCTGCCCAAAAAGACCCCCAGCGCCGTCTACAGCCAGACCTTCGGTGACCACATCCTGGCCTATCCGCCGATCATGGGCTGGCTGGTCCTGGCCCTCGCCGGCGGCCTGCTGATCCTCGCCGGCTGGCGGGCCAGGGCGGCGGGCGAGCGGCTGCGCTGGCAGGACGGCCTGAAGGGCGCCGCGATCGCCCTGGCCACGACCTTGCTGGCCGCCCTGCTGCTGCACGTGGCCCGTCGCTGGACCGGCGTCGGCTTCGGCTTCGTCGAGCAGCGCCCGCTGCTGGCCGCATGGCCGGTGTGGGAGGCGGCCATCTTTGTCATCGGTCTGGCCGCCGCCCTCATCGGACCGACGTTGGCCAGCAAGCCCGCGACCCGCCGCTGGGTGACGCCCCTGCTCTGCATTCTGATCGGCGCCGCCTCCAGCCTGGCCGGCGGCTTCGATCCGGTCGGCCTCGGGCTCGGCATCGGGGCCGGCCTGCTCTTCCTGGTCCGCAAAGCGCCCCTGCCCGCCAATGCCGCCTGGGCCGGGGTGCTGTGCTTCGGCTTCGTGCTGGCCACCGCGTTGCAGGCCTTCGCGCCGCAGGTCGCCTTCCTCGTCGCCTGGCCCCTGACCCTGGCCGCCCTCGGCGCCGCCGTCAGCCGCTGGGGCGCCGATGGCCGCTGGACCTCCCTGCTGGCCGTGCTGGCGGCCACCGTCTGCGGCTGGCTTGGCGTCTACGTCCACCTCACGGCGCAGGGCCTCGACTTCCCCGCCATGCTCGGCCTCTTCGCGCTGCTGGCGCTGTTCGTTCTCTGGCCGCTGGCCCAGCCGGAGGGCGAGTACAGGCGGCGCCGCGCCTGGACCCTGTTCGCCTTGGTGCTGGTGGTTGCGGCCGGCGGTGTCGGCGCCATCTGGGCGACCTGGCAACCATGGACCGGGCGGTATCCCCAGTCGCTAAGCCATGTCTACATCAACGACGGTCATGCCGGACGTTCGTGGATCGCTGTCCAGAGCGGCGGCGGACACGGCCTCTCGATCCTCAAGACGGTCGGCGACGCCCTCAACGACAAGGTCTACCCGAAGGCCAGCCTGCCCCCGCTCTACGACCAGCCGGTCACCCTGATGCCCGCGCCGTCGGTCGCGATCGCCAAACCGACCTTCATCAGCCGCACCGAGCCCGATGGCCGGGTCACCATGATCCTGACCCCACCGCCGGGCGCCCGCCTGACCCGGCTGAACATTAAGCTGAACGCCCCCGTGAAGGACGTCACCGTCCAGGGCCAGCGGACGGCCTGGCTGACCAGTCCCGGCGAGGTACAGCGCCTTCGCTGGGCCGGGGCTGACCGACCGCTGGTGATCAGCTTCCGTCCGGCCAAGGCAGGCGCCGGAATGGCCGAGGTCGACTACGGCACAATCCTGGAGGAATGGCCCAGTGGTGTTGAGCGAAGTTGGCCCGCCGCGCAGCCCACCATGGACTGGAACCTCAGCGGCTCTACCGGCGTCACCGGCAAGGCCACGGTCCGCTGGTGACAGAGCCGGCGAATTGTTAGGAGACCCGCATGACCGTCACCACCCGTTGCGGCCTGCTGCTACTCGTGGCCGCCCCGGCGGTCG
>JANPKF010000152.1:0-2753 GCA_031425895.1 Caulobacteraceae bacterium
CGGCTGGTCGACGAATTCGCCATGCCCACCTTCGCCTTCCAGGTCAGCGGCGAGTACGCGATGATCAAGGACGCAGCCCAGAACGGCTGGATCGACGAGGAGCGGGCCATCCTGGAGAGCCTGGGCGCCTTCAAGCGCGCCGGCTGCGCCGGGATCATCACCTACTTTGCGCCCCGCGCCGCGCGGATGCTGCGCGGCTAGTTCTTCTTCTGCCAGGGCCAGCGGAAGCCTGGCTTCTGGGCGGCCTCGGCGGGCAACGCAGGCGGTTCAGCCCGCTTCGGACAGGCGTCCACCGCGAAGCCGCCAAGGTCGATGCAACGGCCGTCGATGTCGGCCGGCGGTGTCAGGCCGATCAGGTGCGCCAGCGTCGGGCCGATGTCAGTGGTCTCGACGGGGTAGAAGCGCTCCTGCCCCTGACCGCCCGACCACCAGAACAGGATCGGCACGCGGCGGTCGTAGTCCCAGGGGCTGCCGTGGGTGCTCAGGGCGCCGCCCAGCCGGGCCTGCAGCGGCGTGACCCCCGGCGCGAGAATGACGGTGACGTCCGGCGAGCGTCCGGCGACCGTGCTCAGCGCGGCCCGTTCCTTGAGGGTGACATCCTCCGGCGACACGCCGGGCCGCAGCGGGAGCTTGAGCAGATCCTCAAGGGTGTAGGCGGCGGCGATGCCGGGCTTGGTCGCCAGCCAGTCGGCGGCAACCCTGGCGATCTTCGACCGCAGCGGCTCGGGCAGGCGCACGTTGCGGTCATCGACGACATAGAGGCCGCTGCCGTCGAAGATCACCGGATTGGTCGTCAACTTGAACTGCGCCTTGAGGGCCGTGTTCAGTTGCACCAGCACCTCGGGGTCGTAGCGCCCGGCCTGCGGGAAGCCTCGCTCGGCCTGGCGCTCGGGGAAGTCGGAGCCGCCATGGTCGGCGGTCAGCACCACCAACGCCCCGCCGGGCGCGGCCTTGGCGGCCTCAAGCAGCCGGCCGAGTGCGGCGTCGAGGCGGAACTGCTGCTCGCACATCTCCGGCCCCTGGGTGCCGAAGCCGTGGCCGATGCGGTCGGTGGCCGACAGGCTGACGGCCAGCACATCCGTGGCCGCGCCCGCGCCCAGCTTCTGTTCGCTGATCAGGCGGATGGCGCCCTCGACCGTCACCTCGTCGAGCAGCGGGGTGTTGTCGAACTGCACCCTGGCCGGCGGCAACTGGCTGCGCCAGGTCTGGCCGGCGATCTGGTAGTCGGCCTCCAGCGTGCGGCAGTAGGCGTTCTCGTAGGTCCAGGTCGCCGGCTTGCCCTCGTAGCGGGCCTTGAGGTCGGCGTTGATGACCTTGACCGGCGCCAGCCGCGCCTCGTCCGTCTGGCCGGGCTCGACGTAGGTCGTGAAGCCGAAGCCCTCGCGCCACCAGAAGACGCCGTCCGCCTTGTGGCCGGCCATGGCGATAGCGCCGCGGTCCTTGCCGGAGATGGCGAAGACCCGGCCGCCGGCGCCGGCGTCCTTCATCCAGTCGCCGAGGGTCGTGGCCGTCATGTTGTCAGGACCGACCGGGCCGTTGCCGCCGGTCAGACCGCCCGCCAGCCTGTTGGCCGGGACGCTGAGGCAATAGGCGCTCTTGCCGGTGACCGGGTCGAGCCAGTCGTTGGCCGGGATGCCGGTCTTGTTGGGATGCTTGCCCGTCAGGATGGTCGAGTGGCCGGGGCAGGTCTCGGTGGCCGCATGGGTCTGGTAGCCGTTGATATGCACCAGCCCCTGGTCCGCCAGGGTGCGCAAGCCGCCGACATAGCGGCTGCGGTACTGGTTGAAGAGGTTGGAGCTGAACTGATCGACGCTGATAACCACCACCAGCTTCGGAACTGGCCTGGCGTCGGCGGCCTGCGAGACGCCGGCGACGGCGAGGACGGAAAGGCCGGCAAGGGCGCCGGACCATTGGCGAAGCGTCATGGACCTACCTGAACAACGATGCGGAGCGTCCTCATAGGGCGCCCCGCCGACAATTTCACGACGCCTGGCGCGTCAGGCCTGCGACAGCGCCTGCGAGATCGGCAGTTTGCGGATCGGCTTGCCAGTGAGCCTGGCCAGCGCGTTGACCAGGGCCGGCGTGGCCGGCGGCAGGCCGGGTTCGCCGATCCCGCCGAGCACCGGCTCGTCGTTCTCGATGAAGATGGTCTCGATCACCTTCGGCGCTTCGTTCATCCGCATGATCCGGTAGCCGTCGAAGTTGCGGTTCTGGCAGGACCCGTTGGCGACCTCGATCCCTTCGAACAGCGCCGTCGACAGGCCCTGGACGATGCCGCCCTCCATCTGGTTGCGGGCCCCGTCCGGGGTGACCACACGGGCGCAGTCGATGACGCAGGTCACCTTGTGGACGGTGACGACGCCGTCCGTCAGGCTGGCCTCGACCACATGGGCGCAGAGGCTGGCGAAGCTGTAGACGAAGGCGAATCCGCGCGCGTGGCCCTTCGGCAGAGGCTTGCCCCAGTCGCCGGCCTTGGCGGCGGCGTCGATGACCTTCAGGGCCCGGGGGTTATCGGCCAGCAGCTCGCGACGCAGCTGGACAGGGTCCTTGCCGGCCGCCAGCGCCACCTCGTCGAGGAAGCTTTCGACGAAATAGCCGTTCTGGGTGGCCCCGACCGAGCGCCAGGGAGCCATGGGGATGACCTGATCGACCCGCACCCAGTCGATCTTGTAGGTCGGGAATTTGTAGAGGATTTCGGGCAGGATCTGTACCGACGAGCCGTCGATCTGGCCCTTGGGCAGGCCGCCCGGCGC
>JANPKF010000153.1:0-15189 GCA_031425895.1 Caulobacteraceae bacterium
GCATAAAGGCGCCGAAGTTGAACGGTTTGACGTCCCGCGCCACGAAGCCGGGAGTGTTGGCGTTGGCGATGTTCTCGGCGATGACGTTCTGGCGGTCGGACAGATAGCCCAGCCGGCCCTTCAGCATCGAGAACAGCGGGATGTCCGTGATGTTCATGGAAATCATGGTGAACAAACAGGGTTAATCCGGCCTTAAGTTTTGGGGCTCATCTGGTGGGGGCCCCATCCAGAGTCCGCGCCCGCCTTCATGGACATCGTCAACTTCCTGCAGGCCATCTTCGCCCTGGCCCTGACTCTTGGTCTCATCGGCCTGACGGCCGTGAGCCTGCGCCGCTTTGGCCCGGACGTCATTGCCCGCTTCCAGGGCGGCGAGAGCAAGGAACGCCGGCTGAAGCTGGTCGAGACCCTGGTCATCGATCCGACCCGCCGTCTGGTGCTGGTCCGCCTGGATGATCGGGAGCGACTGATCCTGCTGGGCGAAGGCCGTTTGCTCGAAACCCTCAACGCGCGTCCGATCAAGCCTGTCGGGCCGCGCAAGACCCCGACCGTGGAGACGACCTGATGGCCAGGCTCCGGAAGCCGGCGGCGCACCGCCCCGTGAACAACAACCCCTGGCACATCAAGCGCCAGATCGGCCTCGCCCTTCTGCTCGGCGTCGCCATCGGCCTGCCCGGGGTGGCGGCGGCCCAGGCGGTGAACATCGACCTAGGCACCGGAGCCGGCCTGACCGAGCGGGTCGTCCAGCTGGTCGGGCTGCTGACCGTGCTGTCGCTGGCCCCCTCCATCGTCATCATGACGACGAGCTTCGTACGCATCGTCGTCGTGCTTGGCCTGCTGCGCACGGCGCTCGGCCTGCAGCAGAGCCCGCCGAACGCCGTGTTGATCAGTCTCGCCCTGTTCCTGACCGCCATCGTCATGGCCCCGACCTTCCAAAAGTCCTACGACGAAGGCATCCGTCCCCTGCTGGACCAGCAGGTCGAACTGCCGCAGGCCTTCGATGCGGCCTCCGGGCCGGTGAAAACCTTCATGCTCAGCCAGGTCGACCGCGATGACCTGGCCCTGTTCATCCGCCTCTCGAAGATCCAGCGCCCGGCCAACATCCAGGAAACGCCGCTGCGGGTGGTCACCCCCGCCTTCATGATCAGCGAACTGAAGCGGGCTTTCGAGATCGGCTTCTTGCTGTTCGTGCCCTTCCTGGTCATCGATCTGGTCGTCGCCAGCGTGTTGATGAGCATGGGGATGATGATGCTGCCCCCTGTGGTGATCAGCCTGCCGTTCAAGCTGATCTTCTTTGTGCTGGTGGATGGCTGGCGATTGGTGGCGGGCAGCCTGGTCGAGAGCTTTACGCCCGGATAGGGCGGCTATCGAAGCGACCTACTATTATAACACGGCATCGGCCGGGGAAGCCCCTGAGACGCCGCAAGCTTTTGAAACTGCGTGCCTTTTGCGTAGGCCGGATGTCTGTGAATGTAGCCATCCGTGTAGCCCAGGCGTAGCCCGCGGCCACGTGAATGTAGCCCGGAAAGAGCCTCGCCCGACCTACGCGAGGTGCGCAGGTCGGACGACGGGGTCACTCGAACCTCCATTTTGCGATGAATATGTCTAGACATATTCCGCAGGTATTTGTTTTAACTCACTTTTTTCCGGTACGTCAGGCGGGGTCGAACCCCGTCAGCAGCAGCCGGCCCTTGTCGTCGGGCGCGAAGGTGACCGTCGCGCCGATCGGCTCCTCGTCTATGAGGCGCGGGACGAGCGGGCTGTCCTTGTCCGTCATGGCCACGAAGCGGTCGCCCTCCGGGGTCTGGCCGATGACCATGCCTCGCGGGTCCTTGCCGCTGTAGTCGATGGTGTAGGTGGTGACGGTCCCCTGCCCGGCTGCCGGGGCCGCAACGACGGGCGCGGGCCAGGCGTCGATGCGGGCCTGGAGGGGTTTGCTGTCGAAGGGTTTGAACGGGCGGGCCGCCGTTCCGTAGACGCCGACCGAATATTTGGAGAGGAAGCCGCCGTTGGCGCCGATCAGGCCGACGCCGCCGGTGGCGCGCAGGCGCCGCACGATCTCGGCGATGGCGTGCATGGAGTAGTTGTTCCCCGCCCCGCCGAAGAAGGGCAGGCCGCCGGTGACGGTCAGGCCGCGCGGGTCGTCGGCGCCGAGGCCAAGCGCGTCGGTGATGTTGAAGACGGCGATCGGGAAGCAGCTGTAGAGGTCGAGGTGGCGCAGGTCCGGCAGGGTCACGCCGGCGCCGGAGAGGGCGGCCTCGACAGCCTCGACGGAGGCGGGGCTGCGGGAGAGGTCCTGGCGCTCGATGGCGGTGCGCTCCTTCACGTCGGCCCCGCCGTAGAGGTAGACCCAGCGGTCTTCGGGAACGCCCAGCTCACGCGCCAGGCCGACCGAGGTCAGCAGGATGGCGGCGCCCTGGTTGGCCTGGTCGCGGGCGACCATGCGCCGCGGGAAGGGATCGCTGGTCAGGCGGTTGGAGGCGGTGACCGTGGCCAGGGCGGCGGCGTCATGCACCTCCCGCGACATGGCGTGGGGGTTGCCCGCGGCGACGCTGGTGAAGGGGGCGAAGAGCTCGCCCATCTTGCCGCGGTAGGTCTCGCGATCCAGGCCCAGACGCCCCCGACGGGCATTCTCGAACAGGGCGTAGAGCTGGATGGCGGTGCGGCCGCCGTGGTTGGCGACCTCAGGGGTCAGCAGGCCTTCGAGGCCGTAGCCGCGGTCCTCGAGCTGGCCGTCCACGGTTTCGGACCAGTCGCGGGTTTCGCCGGATGTCTGCAGATGGCGGACCGTGGAAATGGCTTCGGAGCCGGTCAGCAGGGCCATCTTCACCGCGCCGTCGGCGATGGCGTGGGCCATTTCGTTGACCAGATGCTGCGGACCCTGGCCGCCGGTGACTTCGAGCACGGCGCGGGCCGGGTCGGCGCCGATGCGGCTGGCCACCGAGCGGGGGAAGTTGTTGGAGGCGCCGAAGGGCGGCGCGGCGACCGGGGTGGAGACCTCGAACTGGCGGATGGCGGCGATCAGGTCGATGTGGGCGGCGAGGCCTGCGCCGCCAGCGTCGGCGATGGCGGCCTGGCTGGCTTTGGCGGCGAGGGCGACCGGGGACAGGGCCTGATAGTCGGCAGCGTCGATCCGCTCCGAGGCTTCGCCGACGCCGATGAGGATGGGGGTGAGGTCGTGAGTCATGGGGGTATTTCGCGCTGCTCCCGTAGGGGGAAGCAACTGTCAGGCGGAAGATTGCCTGGGGTCCTTCTGAAAGAGCGTAACCCCTCACCCACCCACGCCGTTGGCGTGGGCCCCTCCCTCTCCCTTTGGGAGAGGGAATTCAGCGGCCGGCGGCGGCTTTGGGCGGGGATTTGCCGGCCGCCATGACCGGGGCGGGCTTTTCGCGGAACTTCTGTTTCATTCTGCCGACCCAGCCGTTGAAGGCTTCCGACTCGGCGACCGAGCGGCCGAAGTCGGCGGTGGTCAGGCGGCCGCCGTCCATGGCGGCGAAGGCGACACGCAGGGCGTCGGGATTGCGAGCGGCGTCGAACATCGGCTCATAGCGGCCACGCATGCGCTCCAGCGCCGCTTCGTCGCCGGACAGGCTGTAGGCGACCCCGGCGCGCAAAAGCTGGCCCTCCTCTTCGGGGCGCAGGGCAACCGGGTTCTTCCAGCGCTCACCCAGCTGCTTTTCGAACATGTCGCCAGCCAGCGGCCAGCTGCGGGCCTTCCAGGCGACCTCTGCACGAACCTCGGTGGCGGCGGGACCGCTGTCGCTTTCGAGAATTTCCAGGGCCGCATCGAGACGCCCCACCGCCATCAGGGCACGGGCGGTGATCATCCGGCGCTCGGTGTTCAGAGCCGTGGGCAGGACGGTGGTTCGGCTGGCGTTGATGGCCTGCAGCGCCTGCTCCGGCCTGCGGTTCATCAGGTAGATGAGCGCCAGATCGGTGGCCACCTGCGCCTTGGGCACGCCGTCGAGGCGGTTGTCGACCTGGTACTGCAGCAGCTCGGCAGCCTGGTCGAGCAGGTCGACGTCGACCAGACGACGCACCATCTTGCGCACCATCTGGTCACCGTCAGCGCCAATGGGAGTCAGATCCTTGAAGTCCTTGAACAGGCCGAGCGCCTGGATCGGCTCCAGGCCATCCGCCAGGCCATCGAGGAACAGGGCCTTGAAGGTGGACGACACGTCGTTCTGCAACTCCACAGCCTGTGGCAGGTCGGGCAGGCGCGAGCCGGCCGAGCGCAGCGCTTCCAGGCCTTCGCGGTAGCGGCCCTGGCTGATGTAGAGCTGGCCGAGCAGGCGAATGGTCTCAAGCTCGGTGGCGTCGCCGCGCCAGCGGTAGCGCAGGCCGTCGAAGATCTGCACCGCCTGGCCGGCGTTGATCTTGCCCTGGTCGAGCTTGATCTGGGTGGACCGCAGCAGGGCCGGGGCGGCGTACTGGTCGAGCGGCGCCTTGGCGATAAGCTCGTAGACGGCCAGGGCCTTGTCCGTCTCGCCCTTGGCCTCCAGCAGGCGCGCCTGCACGAGTTGATTGGCCAGTTGCTCGGCGGTCGGCAGGCCGGCGATATCGGCGCGGTTGAGGGAGCCGGCGGCGGAGGCGAAGTCGCCCAGGCCGATGGCGGCCTCGGCGTCGGCCCGCTCGAACCTTGCCCGCCACAGCGGCGGAAACAGGTCCATCGCCTGGGCGGCCTGGGCGAACTTGGCGCGGGCGTCGGCCCACTGGCCCTGGCGGGAGGCGATGTAGCCGCGCCAGGCGGAGCTGGACGGATCGTCGCCCAGAACGGCCACCGACAGGTCGCTGTCGGATTCCTTCAGCCGCCCGGCCATGGCCCGGGCAATGCCCCGCAGGCCACGGAATTCGGCGTCGCCCATCAGGGTCTCGCGCGAACGGGCGGCGGCGTTGAGCACGCCGATGGCCTCGTAGGAGAGCTCACTGCCGATCAGGAAGCGGGCCAGGGCCATGCGGGCCTCGGTCGGGGCGTCAGAGCCCTTCTGGGTCTCCGCGGCGGCGGCTTCAACCAGCTGGTCATAGCGGTCCATGAAGCCGTGGTCGCCCTGGGTTTTGGCCCAGTCGTCACCGATCAGGGCCGGCATCGAGGCCCGGGTCGGCGCACCCAGTTCGGCCTCGGCGACGACCGGCTCGCCGCCAGCCCAGGCGGGCGACAGCGCCAGGCCGGAGCCCTTGCCGATCCGCACCAGATCGCCTTCGACGGCCATGGAGAGGCCCGGCGCATAGGCCTCCATGGCCAGGCCCTGCAGGGTCGGCAGCATGGAGAGGTCGACGAAGTCCCGCCGCGCGGCCAGGCCCTTGGCCGGGGCCAGGGCCGGCACCACGGCCAGCCGGTCGCCGACGGCCGGGTCATCGACCCAGACGGGACGGCCGGCGCCGGCCATGGCGGCGGTGAGGCCGGCATGCTCGGGATCGCGGCTGACGGTCACCGTGCCCCCGCCGACGTCGCGGCTGGACGCGGCGCCGCCGCCCAGGGTCAGGGTCCAGCTGGAGCCTTCGCCGGCGACGGTGACCGGGATGTTGCGGGCCACCACCATGCGAAGGGCGACATAGCCCTGGCCGTTCAGGGCCTGGAGTTTGCGGTAGCGCTCGCCGGTGGCCGGCAGTCTGGCGGTGTTGAGCTTCGCCGCCGCGTCGAAGACGACCCAGACGGCCTCGCCGCGCCGGAACACGGCGGCCCCGACGGGTGCGGCCCAGTCGAAGCGCATGCGGGTGACGGCCGCCGTGGCGTCGACAGAGATCGGCACCACACCGCCAGCCGGTACGGGGTTCGGACGTGGCGCCGCATCGGTGGTGGCGATCTCAGCCGGCGGCGGCTCGGCCGGGGCCTCGGGGGTCTTCTTTTCACTGATGTTGACGAAGGTGGCGCCGTCGGCCTGGCCGATCTTGGCCTCGGCTTCCGGCTCCAGGGTCAGCACCATCTCGAGGACGCCGCCGACGTGGCGGGCCTCGACGGCCTTCACCCATCTGGGCGGGGTGGCCCGGAGCATGCCGATGTCGGGCTTTGCGTCCCGGCTGAATCGCAGGACCAGCTTGTCGCCATCGCGCCGCGAGGTGACCCGCGCGCCGCCGGCCCATCGGAACTCCAGCCGGGTGAAGGTCTCGGCCTGGGCGACACGGACATCCAGGGCCGGCCGGGCGGCATAGGCCGGCAGGGCATAGGTGGTCGGTGCGGCAACGCCCATGATGCAGGCGGCCGCGACGCCGGAACGAAGGGTCCGGCGAAGGTTCATCCTAGCCGGCCTTCTCGGGCGGCTTGGCGTCCGGCTGGGCCGGCGTCGGCGCGGCCTTCGGCGTGACGGCGGCCTGGGTCGGCGGCTTGGCCTTGGGGCGCGGCTTGACGGGGGCCTTGGCAGGAACCTTGGCCGGCGGGGTGGCGGCCTTCGGCTCGGGCGCGGGCGGCGCCTCGGCGGTCTTGACCGGCTCGGGGGCCAGGGCCTGCTTGCCGGCCAGGATGGCGGCGTTCTCGGTGAAGCGCCTGGCCAGCGCCTCCGTCACCCGCTTGGCCTCGGTCGGCGGCATCTGGGCGAGGATCGCGGCCAGGGTGCGCTCCTTCATCTTCGACGCGATGGGCAGGCGGACGCTGTCGTCCAGCACCCGGAACTGGGCCGCCGCATCCTTGGCCTTCATGGCCGTGAACACCGCCACCAGCCGGTTGATCTCCTGCTGCTGCTGGGCGTCGGCCTGGCCGAGCAGGGATTTGATATCGCCCTTGAGGACGTCCATCGACTTGAACTTGGCGTCGAGCTTCAGGCCGGCGGCGGCCATCAGCTGCAGCTGGGTGTCGTAGCCCTCTTCCTGGGCGTCCAGCTGGTCACGGCGCACGCCCAGATCCTGCAGCATGCGCAGTTCCGAGGGCGACAGACCGGCTTCCTTGGCCAGTTCGGCGGCCGTCGGCGCGCAGACGGCCGGCTTGGCCGCAGCGACCTTGGCGATGTCGCTCTTGGGTTGCTCGGGCTTGCCCTCGGTGCCTTCGGCCCAGGCTTTGGCGCCGCTGAGCATCTTGGGCAGGGTGTCGGCGCCGGCCATGAAGTTGACGGCCAGAACCCCGGCCACGGCGACGCCGACCAGGGGAAGGATACGGGGTATGCGGCTCACAGGCGGCCTCCGGGAATGGCGCGCAGACGGCCCGAGGGTTGCTCGGGCTCGAACAGGTCGTCGTCGATGCGGGCGCGGGAGCGCGCCGTGGTCTGGGGTTCGAAGCGGGCGGGGGCGGCGCGCTCGCGAATCGGCGGCAGCGGGCGATCCAGCCAGTCGTCGTCGCGGGCCGGCTCGGCAACCGAACCGGAGCGGCGGGGGCGTTCGGCGCCCATTCTTTCCTGGGGGGCCCGCTCCAGCACTGCGGTCAGCTCATGAGCTTCGGCGATGCGGCCGGCCAGGCCCTCCTCAGCTTCCTGACTGGCGAGGCGCAGGGAGACCAGGGCGGATTGCGCGCGCAGCGCCGCGTTGTCGAGGTCGGCGACGGCCCTGGCGAAGTCGTCATGGCCCGACCGCAGGGTCTTCAGGCGGCGCTCAAGCCGCCAGCCCATGATCAGGGCCCCGACAAGCAGTACGCCCAGCAGGATATTCATCGAAAGCGCGATGATGCTCATCTCAGCCTCTTCTGGACCGCCTGCTTGGCGGCCGGGTCTAGCGGCGCCTCGCAGCGGATGGCGATGTGGTGGTTGCGGCGGCCCATGCGGCCGCGCGTCAGGGGGATCTGGCCGGCGCGCAGCTCGACCAGGCTGTCGGCCGTGGCGTTGAGCATGAGGGTGTCGCCGACTTTCAGGTTCAGCACCTTGGAGAGCGGCGTCTGCTGCTCGTCGAGGACGGCGCGGACCTCCATCTGGGTGGTCCACAGCTCGGTGGCCAGGTGGCTTTCCCAGATGTTGTCGCGGCCGAACTTCTCACCCATGAACTGCTGCAGCAGCATCTTCCGGATGGGTTCGAGGGTGGCGTAGGGCAGCAGGAGCTCGATGCGGCCGCCGCGGTCTTCCATGTCGATGCGCAGCTTGACCAGGATCGCCGCGTTGGCGGGGCGGGCGATGGCGGCGAAGCGCGGGTTGGTCTCGAGACGGTCGAGGACGAAGTTCACGGGGGTCAGCGGCTCGAAAGCAGCCTTGGCGTCGGCGAGGACGACCTCGACCATGCGCTGGACAAGCACCCGTTCGATGGTGGTGTAGGGGCGGCCCTCGATGCGCATGGCGGCGGTGCCGCGGCGCCCGCCCAGCAGCACGTCGACGATCGAGTAGATGAGGTTGGAGTCGACGGTCAGCAGGCCGTAGTTGTCCAGCTCCTCGGCCCGGAAAACCGACAGAATGGCCGGCAACGGGATGGAGTTGAGGTAGTCGCCGAAACGGATCGAGGAGATGTTGTCGAGGCTGACCTCGACGTTGTCGCTGGTGAAGTTGCGCAGGCTGGTTGTCATAAGACGCACCAGACGGTCGAAGACGATCTCCAGCATCGGCAGGCGTTCGTAGGAGACGAGCGCCGAGTTGATGATGGCGCGGATGCCGGTGCGCTCGCCGCCCTCGTCGTCGGAGAGATCGAAGCCGAGCAGGCTGTCGATTTCGTCCTGGTTGAGGATGCGTTCGGAGCCGATCAGGCCATCGCTCTCGGCCTCGCCGGCCTCCCAGTCGGCGCCGGCGGCGGGCGCGCCGGCGCCGTCGGCGTTGGTCGCCGCCCACTGGGCCAGAGCTTCTTGATCGTCGGCTTCGTCGGTCATGGGAATTGCCCCGGCAGCCTTGCGGCTACTGGATGAGCATCTCCTCGATGAGGACGGCGTTGACCTTGTTGGGCGCGGCCAGCAGGTTGACCCGGCGCAGGATCTCCATGCGCAGTTGGTAGCTGCCCTGGCTGCCCGAAAGATCCTCGGGGCGCAGTTCGCGCAGGAAGGTCTGGAACATGTCGTTCATGCGCGGCATGTCCGGGGTCAGATCGTTCGCCACCTCTTCGTCGGGCAGCTCAAAGGTCAGCTTGAGTTTCAGGTGGGCCGGGCGACCATCAGAGGTCTGCAGGTTCACCAGGATGTCGGGCAGGGTGTAGAAGACCACGCCGTCGGGGCCTTCCTTGATGACAGGGTCGCCCGGCTGGGGCTTGCCGTCCTTGGCCCCCTTTTCAGCCTTCTTTTCCTTCTTCTTCTCCTTCGCCGCCTCGCCGTGCTCGCCGGCCGGCTTGGGCTTGAGGAACATGAAGTAGGCGCCGGCTCCGCCGCCGCCGAGAATCGCCAGGGCGCCGACACCGGCGATGATCAGCATCATCAGCTTCGGTTTCTTCTTGGCCGGAGCCCCGCCCTCGCCTTCGACACCCTCCTGGGGCGCCTCAGCTTCCTTGGCCTTGTCCTTGGACACTTTGTCTCGAGCTCACATTTGCACCGCGCGTGAGTCCTTACTGGGGCCAGTTGGTTAAGGATGGGTTCGCAGCCGCCAACGACGGCGCCCGGCAGAAATAGCCGGGAGGCCCGCGTTAACCTTCTTATTTGCTGTTTTCATTGCGTTTTTCGAGTTGGCCCGGAGTTTGCAGGCAAGCCGTCGGGAGCGACGCTCGGTCGCGGCTGTTAACGGGAGAGGCAAGTTGGACAACACGCTCTACGTCAGCCTCTCGCGCCAGATGACGCTGCGCCGCGAGATGGACATCATCGCCAACAACATCGCCAACGCCGACACCACGGGCTTCAAGGTCGAGAACCTGATGGTTCGCACCGAGCCGGCGCGGCCGGCCCACATGTCGGATGGTCCAAACCCGGTGAAGTTCGTGCTCGACGACGGCGTCGCCCGCGATTTCACGCAAGGCTCGATGCGCGCTACGGGAGCGGCTTTCGACCTCGGCATCGAGGGCAAGGGCTTCTTCAAGGTCGACACCGCCGCCGGCGACCGATTCACCCGCGACGGCCGCTTCACCCTGTCGCCGGAAGGCAAGCTGACCACCCAGGACGGTGATGCGGTGCAGGGCGAGAGCGGCGAGATCATCCTTGATCCCGCCAAGGGCCCGGTCGCCATCGCCCAGGACGGCACCGTCAGCCAGGCCGGCGAGAAGGTCGGCAAGGTCGGGGTCTTCCTGTTCGACGACCGCTCGGTTCTGGCCAAGGACCGCGGCAACCTGCTGAAGAACACCTCCAACGCCGAGCCGAACCCCGACACCGCCAGCCGCGTCCGCCAGGGGATGCTGGAAGGCAGCAACGTCAATCCGATCCTGCAGATCACCCGGATGATCGAGGTCAGCCGCGCCTACGAAAGCGTGGTCCGGACCATTGAAAACACCGCCGACCTGTCCAAGCGCGCCGTCGAGCGCCTGGGCCGGGTCGCTTAGGAGTAGAGACCGATGCAAGCGCTTCGCACCGCCGCCACCGGCATGTCGGCCCAACAGCTGAACGTCGAGGTGATCTCGAACAACATCGCCAACATGAACACCGTCGGCTTCAAGCGCCAGCGGGCCGAGTTCCAGGACCTGCTCTACCAGAGCCTCGAGCGGGCCGGGACGCAGTCGTCGGACCAGGGCACGGTGGTGCCGACCGGCGTTCAGATCGGCGGCGGCGTCAAGGCCGGCAGCACCTATCGCATCACCACGCAGGGCACGGCGACGCGCACCGACAACCGCTATGACGTGGCCATTCAGGGCCGGGGTTACCTGCAGGTTCTGCTGCCCAGCGGCGAGACGGCCTACACCCGGGCCGGCAACCTGGCGCTCAACGACCAGGGCCAGATGGTCACCGAGGATGGCTATCTGGTGCAGCCGCAGGTGACCGTGCCGCAAGACGCCGTCGACATCACCATTTCCAAGACCGGCCAGGTGCAGGCCACCAAGGAAGGCGTCGCCGCGCCGGAAGTCGTCGGCCAGCTGGAACTGGCCAACTTCATCAACGAGGCCGGCCTGGAGGCCATCGGCGACAACCTGTTCATGCAGTCCGGCTCTTCGGGCGAACCGATCACCGGCAACCCCGGCGCAACCGGCTTCGGCACCCTTCTGCAGGGCTACACCGAGGCCTCGAACGTCGATGCGGTGAGCGAGATCACCGCCCTGATCGTGGCCCAGCGGGCCTATGAAATGAACTCCAAGGTCATCACCACGGCCGACGAGATGCTGCAGGCCGCCAACCAGGTGAAGTCATAGAATGCGCGCCCTCGTCCTGGCCGCCGTAGCCGCGCTGACCTTTGCCGCCCCGGCCTTCGCGGGCCAGGTCACCCTGCGGGCGGACGTGTCCGACGCCGACGGCAAGGTGACGCTCGGCGACCTGTTCGATGGCGCCGGCAACGCCGGAGGCATCCTGATCGCCAACCGCAGCGGCGCCAGTGTCGTGCTCGACGCCCAGGCTGTGCAGGTCATGGCCCGCCGGGCCGGGCTGCAGTGGGACAATCCGCAGGGCTTTCGCCGCATCGTCGTGCGCGGCGGCGGCGGTCCGGCCAGCGCTTCACCGGTCGCGGCGCGCGGCAATGTCGATGTGCTGACCTATTCCCGGTCCCTGAGCGCCGGCGAGATCGTCCAGCCGACCGATCTGGTCTGGGCCAAGGCCGCCAGCGCCCCGGCCGACGCCCCGCGCGACGCCGACCTGGTCATTGGCCTGGCCGCAAAGCGCCCGCTGCGCGAAGGCGCGGTTGTCAGCGGACGCGACGTCTCGGCTCCGCAGGTCATCAAGGCCGGCGAGACGGTCAATGTCACCTGGTCCGACGGCTTCGTCACCCTGACCATGCAGGGCAAGGCGATGAAGGCCGCCGCCCAGGGCGACACCTTCACCCTCCAGAATCCGTCCTCGAAGAAACTCATCGAGGCGATCGCAACCGGCCCCGGCGAAGCCGCCACCGGTCCGCAGGCCCAGGCGCTGAAAGCTGCCGCCGCCAATCAGTTCGCCGCTCGCTAGAGGCCGTTCCCCATGCGCAAGACCCTGCTCGCCATCACCGCCCTGATCCCGCTGGCCGCCTGCGCCTCGACGATCAACGACACCAAGGACGCCCTCCTCGGGCCGCAGCTGGCCCCTGTCGGCTATCCTTCGCAGCTGGCGCCCTCGACCCAGACCTTCGTCGACGTGCGGCAGGAGCCGCCGCAGGCCGCCTCGGCCAACAGCCTGTGGCGCACCGGCGCCCGCGCCTTCTTCAACGACCAGCGGGCGGGGCGGATCGGCGATATCCTGACCGTCAACATCGACATCGACGACAGCGCCCAGACCCAGAACACCACCAGCGCCACCCGTACGACCGGCATGAAGGCAGGCCTGCCGCACTTCTTCGGCCTGGAAGGCAGCCTGGGCCAGCTGTTCCCGGGCGGCTTTGACCCCGCCAACGCCATCGAGACCAACGTCAACACCGGCTCGACCGGGGCCGGCGCGGTGGCGCGGGCCGAGAAGATCAACCTGACGGTCGCCGCCGTGGTCACTGGCATCCTGCCCAACGGCAACCTGGTCATCCAGGGCGTTCAGGAGGTGAAGACCAACAACGAGGTCCGCCGCCTGACGGTATCGGGGATCGTTCGCCCTGCCGACATCAGCGCCGCCAACACCATCAAACACACCCAGATCGCCGAAGCCCGCATTTCCTACGGCGGTCGCGGCGACCAGAGTCGGGTCCAGAAGACCCCCGGCGGGCAGGCGTTGATCGAGACTTTCACGCCGTTCTGACGATGAGACACTGAGTTGAGGCCGGGGGGCCGCATACCACGGGTTCAAAAAGTCCACGGCGGGAACAAACCCGCCGGGCGCCCGGCAGATTCTGCCACCGGGATGAACCGATCGCGCCCTCTCCGCGTTGGGGATAACGAAGGGAGGCGTTTGATCATGAACCGCACTGTCGCCATTACCGCCCTGACCGCTTCGGTACTGCTGCTCGGCAGCTGTATGCACGGTCAGGCCTATGTGGCCGGCGACATGGCCTGGTCGCTTCATGAAACGCCCGAGGAAGGGGCCAAGCTGGCCTACGGCGCGCCCAATTCCGACAACGTCGCCCTGATGCTAAGCTGCCAGCCGGCGTCCGGCGAGGTGCGGGTCTCGACCTCATCGATGAGCCCGTCGCCAGCCATCGTGCTGAAGTCCGGCGGGACCGAGACCGCCCTGCCCGCGGTCGCTACGCCGAGCATGGGCGAAGGCCACTTCCTCGAAGCCGGCGCCAAGGCCACCGATCCGGTCCTGGCCAGCTTTGCCCGGACCGGCGACATCAGCGTCATGCAGGGCAAGTCGGCCATGAAGCTGCCCTCGGCCGGCGCGGATCGCCCGCAGATCACGAAGTTCTTCGCCACCTGCAAGGCGTGACAGTAGGGACTACTGTCCCTGCTGCGGCACCAGGCCCCAAGCGCCCTGCCCCAGGATGCAGGTTGAAGCCTTGGGCGGACAAAGCCCCTGTGAGCGCTCGGCGTAGATCTGTTCGATGATCTCCGGATTGGCCCGCAGCGCCTCGCCGCGCAGGCGGGTCGATTCGGCGATGCCGCGGGCGGTTTCAATGGCGGCCTCGGCGTTGGCGCGCGCTTCGGCGGCCTTCTGCTGGGCGGCCAGGGTGCGTTGCTCGGTCTGGGTGCGGGCCTCGACGGCGGCGGTGACGCTGGCCGGGTAGCGGATGGTGCCGACCCATTCCATCTGGCTGATTTCGACGCCCTCGGTCGCCCATTTGTTGCGCACGCGCTGGAAGGCCTTCTGGATGACCATCTGACGGCCGGCGCCCATCAGGGAGCCGGTGCAGGGCGGCTGGTTGGCGGCCGGGGTCGGCGAAACGCCCGAGCCAGTGGCCACCGGGTTGAGATTGCAGGACACCGGCACCTGCTCGGTCTCCTTGGCGATGGCCGAGCGAACATCATTGCGGATCTGGCCGTCGAGCAGATCGTCGAACGGCTGGCGCCAGCGGGCGTAGAGGTCGGCGGCGCGGTCGTCGCGCACCCGGATGGTCAGGTTGACGTCGGCGGTCATCGGCAGGCCGGTCTGGTCGGCGAAGGCGATTTCCTCGTTCTCCTTGCCGTCGCTGTTGGGCTCGCGGGTGTAGCTGTAGGTGCGCTGGCGGGTGGGGTAGACGATGATGTCCTCGCCCAGGCCCTTCCAGTGCCAGCCCGGCCGCAGCTCGGTCAGCTGGACGCCGGGGTTCTCCCCGAATTTGGTGGTCTTGATACCGGCCTCGCCGCTCTCGACCGTCGTGCTGCAGGCGGTGACCGTGCAGCCGGCGCCGGCCAGCAGAAGCACCAGAGTCCCGATCATCAGCACCGTGCGGCCGATATTGCCGGCCCCGCCGCCGAGCCTGTCACTGATCGCCATGAGATTTCCCCTCCTAACAAGACTGGAGGGCAGGCTGACGGCTCAAGGGCCGGGCCGCAAGGGCTAGGTGGGGCGGTAGGCCTCGCGGGCCTTGTAGTCGACCATGGCGTCACGCACCCATTTGCAGGCGCCAGGCGTGCCGACCAGGGTGGATTCCTCGACCAGACCCTGCAGATCGGTCTGAACCAGCACGTCGCAGCGGGTCTTGTTCCAGACGAACATCATCTTGCGACCGACCGTCTCCTTGCGGTCCGGCAGGCCGAGCGTGCGGTAGACCACCGCCACGTCCTTGCCCTTCATGTCGTCCAGGCCCTCGCGGATCGGCTCATAGACCCGGTTGCGGTGCGTGACGCAGCCGCTCATCGCCAGACCGATGGCGACGACCGCCACCGCCTGCAGGACCTGTTTACGCATCACTCTTCCCCTCAGGCCCGGCGACCGGCCGTGGCCACATTGTCCAGGCCAAGGGCGCTGAGCGCGCCGCCGGCGATGCCGGCCGCGTCGAGGCCCGCCTGGGCATACATCAGATCGGGCTTGTCCTGGTCCTGGAAAACATCGGGCAGCGCCAGGGTACGGACCTTCAGGCCCCGATCCAGCGCGCCGTGGGCCGCCAGTTCCTGCAGCACGAAGGCCCCGAAGCCGCCCATGGCGCCTTCCTCGATGGTCACCAGCGCCTCATGCTCGCGGGCCAGCCGCAGAAGCAGATCGACATCGAGCGGCTTGGCGAAGCGGGCGTCAACGACAGTGGCCGACAGACCGCGGGCAGCCAGCAGGTCGGCGGCCTTGAGGGTTTCCTGCAGGCGGGTGCCGAACGAGACCAGCGCCACGGCCGTGCCCTCGCGGACCACCCGGCCCTTGCCGATCTCCAGCGGCTCGTTGACCAGCGGCATCTCGAGGCCGAGCCCTTCGCCGCGCGGATAGCGGAAGGCGCTGGGGCGGTCGTCGATGGCCGCGGCGGTGGCGACCATGCGGGCCAGTTCGACCTCGTC
>JANPKF010000154.1:0-2138 GCA_031425895.1 Caulobacteraceae bacterium
GGAACGTGTGGCGCACCTGCTGCTGGAGCTGCGTGACCGCCTGGAGGTGGTAGGCCTCAGCGACGGGCGTCGCTTCCCGCTTCCGCTGACCCAGGACGTGGTCGGCGACACCCTGGGGCTTAGCGCCATCCACGTGAACCGGGTGTTCAAGGCGCTCCGCCAGGCCGGCCTGTTCGAGGTGCGCTCCGGCGCCGTGACCCTGCTGCGCGTGGCTGATCTTGCGATCCTGGCCGGACGGGCAGAGCCCACAGGCTTGGCAGACGAGGTGGCCGAACCGAAATGGCCGGGCTCCACCGAGGCCACAATCAACACCTTGGCGTCGCCGGATCAGCGGCCGTAATGCGTGTCACCTAGACGCGCCACAGCCGGGGCGCGGCGCCCAGGAGGGACAAAGCGTGCCGACGACAGTTCACACCGGCCTTGGCCTCGCCACCGCCCTCGCCGGCCTGATCGGCTCGCCGGCCCAAGCCCAGGCCCAGAACCGCCCGGCGCCGCCGACAGACGTTGAGGTTCGATACGGCCAATGGGTCGACCCCGCTCGCGACGGGCGGGTGGTCCCCTACAAGGTCTATCTGCCGAAGGGCGCTCGGGGGCCCGTCCCGGTCATTGTCCACTCTCACGGCCTGGGGGGCTCGCGGGAGGGCTCGACCTTCATCCTCACCGCGCTGGCTCAGGCGGGCTTTGCCGCCGTCGCCCTGCAGCACGCCGGCTCCGACAGCTCACTGGGGATCGGCCAGGCCCGCAGCGAGGAGGCGATCGTGGCGGCCGGCGCCCGGGGGATCACTGCCGCGGCAGCCCAGGCCCGTTACGGGGACGTGCCCTTCGCCCTTGACCAGCTGACCCGGGAGGCGAGCGCCGGCGGGTCGCTGGCCGGCCGGATCGACCTTGCGAGGCTGGGGATGTCTGGTCACTCGTTCGGCGCGCTCTCGACGCTGGTCGCGGTAGGCCAGCGGGTCCTGGGCGCTCCCAGCCGCAGCTATGCCGAGCCCCGGATCAAGGCGGCCATCGCCTACAGTCCCAACAAGCCTCGCAACGACGACGCCGCCACCGCCTTCGCGTCGGTGAAGACGCCGATGCTCCACATGACCGGGACCGAGGACAAGTCGCCCATGGACCTGGAGGGCTCGCCGTTCGAGCGCACGGCGCCGTTCCAGATGATCCGCGGGTCCGACCAGTACCTGGTCGTCCTCGACGGCGGCGATCACGGCGTGTTCGGCGGTCCGCGCACGGCGCCGCGGCCCAACCGTCCGCGGGACGCGGAGCACATGGCCCTGGTGAAAGCCGAGACGATCCGCTTCTGGCGCGCCCAGCTGGCCGGCGACACCACTGCGGCCAAGGAGCTCTGCACCCTGCCGGCGCGCGTGAAGGCCGTGGCGGACGGCTACGTGAAGGCGGCCCGATGCGGCCCGCCCACGCCGATCCGCCCGCTGGCCTAGGCGGGTCTAGCGCCCGCCGCCCAGGGGCGTGTTCTCGTTCGGCCCATCGTTAGACACCGGACGACGGCGGAGCATCGACTGGGCGGCGGCCAGTTCGGCCCGGTCAAGGGCCTGGTCGGCGTTCTTGTCCAGCATGGCGAAGGCGCCACCGATCATCTTGCCCATCTGGCCGCGCAGCTCGGCCTTCTGCAGCTTGCCGTCGATGTTGTCGTCCATCATCCCCAGCACCCGGGTCTCGGCGAACCGTGCGTCGGAATCGACCTCCTTGTCGGCCGTCTCGTCCAGCCAGCGGAAGCTTACGGAGGTGAACAGCATCTCCTCATGGCTCTGCTCGCCCCAGGTGACCTTGATCTTCGGGTCGGGGTTGGACGGGTTGCGCTTGGAGTTGTCATAGACGTAGTGGGCGATCAGCCGTGAGCCGGCCGGGATGCGGATCGGCTCGGCGAAGGTGTAGCTGCGCTGCCAGTTGAAGTCATAGCGCGGCAGGCTGAGGATCAGCGTCTTCTTGCCGTCCGGCGTCTGCAGCCACAGGTCGCTCGCATAGGCGCGGTAGTGCGCATGCGGGAACGCCGAGTAGAGCAGCGCGTCGTTGGGGAACTCGACGTAGGCGGTTTCCTTGTGGCGACCGGTGTTCGGCTGGATCTCGATCGTGGGATCGATCACCACCACGCCGCGCATCATCAGTTCCGGCGGCTTGTCGTA
>JANPKF010000155.1:0-13745 GCA_031425895.1 Caulobacteraceae bacterium
TGAGATCGCCCGCGAATAGAGCAGCTGCACTTCGGCGTCTTCAAGATCGCCGCCGGCGCCTTCTCCTTCCGACTTCACCACAAGGCGGTTTTTGTCGCCGCCGTACCAGGCTTCGCCATTCCAGGCGTAACCGTTGTCCCCGTCGCGCACGCGCCACTCGGCCTGGTCGATCAGGACCATCCAGCTGTTTGAGCCGCCGTGTTCCTCGCGCAGTAGATCGCGCGACGAGCGCATTGCCGCCGCGCCGAAGACGGTGTCCGCCGCATGGTCGCCTGGGGCGGGCGGCGGCGGCTCGGCTCCGACCTCCTCAGCCATGTCGGCATGGTCGCTATGGTCCATGCCTTCCATGGCCGGCATGGCCTCCGCCCCCTCCTTGGGCGCCTCGCCGCGGGGGAGAGCGGTCGGCCAGTCCATCGCCGGCATTGCGTCGTCTTCCGGCTCGGCTTGCGGCGCGGGATCCACTGCGCGTTTCGCCGCCGCGGGGGCGGGCTGCCCATGACCCTCATGCTGTGCAAAGGCCGGGGTCGCGAGCACCAGGCTCAGCGCGGTGAGGCAGGCCAGCCGTCTCATTGGCCTGCTCCCGGCAGCGGGCGCACGCTCACCACGCGGAACATGCCCGCGTGCATGTGGTAGAGCATGTGGCAGTGGAAAGCCCAATCGCCGGGCGCATCGGCGGTGAGATCAAAGGTGACCTTGCCCCCTGGCGCGACGTTCACCGTGTGCTTCCTTGGATGCCGGCCCTTGGGGCCCGTCAGCAGTTCGAAGAAATGCCCGTGCAGATGGATGGGGTGGGCCATCATCGAGTCGTTGACCAGCGTCACCCGCACACGCTCGTTCAAGCGGAAGGGAATGGGCTCCGTGACCTCGGAGAACTTCTCCCCGTCGAAGGACCACATGAAGCGTTCCATGTTGCCCGTGAGGTGAAGCTCCAACGTCCGCGTCGGGGTGCGGGTGTCGGGGTTGGGTTCGAGCGCTTCCAGGTCCGTGTAGACAAGCACCCTGTGCCCGACGTTCTCCAGACCCTGGCCAGGCTCGCCGGTGCGATCCACCGGCATAGGCGAGATGGTCTGGACGCCCGGCCCCATCTTTACCTGCGGGGCGTTGTCGCCGTTGCGCATCGACATGTCCATGCCGGACATGTCCATCTGCATGCCGCCGTCAGACCCGTGGTCCATGCCCTCCATCGAGCCATGGGCGCTCATGTCCATGCCCATGTCCTTCATGCTCGCCAGAGGCCGCTCTCGCAAAGGCGGGACCGCCGCCACCATCCCGGGCCGGGGCGCCAGGGTGGCGCGGCCCATGCCCGACCGGTCAACGGCCTCGGCGACAAGGGTGAAGGCCTTGTCCTCGGTCGGCTGCACGACGACGTCGAAGGTCTCTGCGACCGAGATCTGGAACTCGTCCACATCGACCGGTTTCACGTTCAGACCGTCCGCCTGGACGACCTTCATCGACAGGCCCGGGATGCGGACGTTGAAGATCGTCATCGCGGCCGCATTGATGAAGCGCAGCCGCACCCGCTCACCCGGATTGAACAGGGCCGTCCAGTTGTCGTCCGGCCCATGGCCGTTGATAAGGAAGGTGTAGACCGAAGCCGTGACGTCCGAGACGTCGGTCGGGTCCATACGCATCTTGCCCCACTCGACACGGTCCTTCAGCGACTGATCCTTGCCGGCGAGCAGGCCGGCGACGGTCTGCTTTTGAGCGTTGAACACCCCCGCCTGGGCCTTCAGCTGCTTGAAAATCTCGTGCGGGTGCATGAACGCGAAGTCCGAGAGGACGACGACATATTCCCGGTCGAAGGCTACCGGGTCGGCGTCCTTCGGTTCGATGACGATCGGGCCGTAGTGGCCCTCCTGCTCCTGCAGGCCGGAGTGGCTGTGGTACCAGTAGGTCCCGGCCTGCACGACCGGGAACTCGTAGACGAAGGTCTCGCCCGGCTTGATGCCGGGGAAGCTGACACCCGGCACGCCATCCATCTGAAACGGCAGGATCAGGCCATGCCAGTGGATCGAGGTGTCTTCGTGCAGATCGTTGGTCACCGAGATGCGGGCGACCTGGCCCTCCTTGAGCCGGATGAGCGGGCCGGGCACCGTGCCGTTGATGGTCACGGCATGACCCTTGCGACCATTGACCGGCCACTCCGTGTGGCCGATCCGAAGCTTGATGTCGTTGCCGGAAAGCGTCGGCTGGTCGCGCACGAGCCCCGGTGAATTGCTGCGCGCCCAGGCCGGGAAGACACTCGACATGGCGAGGCCTGCCCCGAGCAGGCCTGCATTCCTGAGCAATGTGCGACGGGCCAGTTCAGCCATTGGATATCCTAGTCAGTTCGGCCCGCCCGATTGCAGTCTAGCTGTCCGGGTTCAGGCTGGTCATACGTTAGCGGGGCGGGCATCCCTCACGGGAGAGATGTAGATCAGAATTTCAGATGGCCCGCGCCATGAGTGATTTCGGCCCCGAAATAGGCCTGGAGCAGGATGAGTCCGATCGTAAGCACAAGCGCGATCTCATAGCCTCGGGCGCCGAGACGACGCGCCGCTTGTTCGGCTGGTCGCTTCAGCCACCACAACGCGAGGATGAGGAACGGCAGGCTTGTGCCCAGCCACCGGTGGATGGTGACCGCGATTTGGTCGTCGGGGGCAGGCAAGCCGGCGCCAGCCCAGCCGAGCGGGGCCGCCACGAAAGCGCCCACGGACGCGATGGCCAGGAGGAGCTTGTTGCCGGCCGTATAGAGCGGCTGGCGGCGCAGGGCGGCGGCCGCTTCCAGCAGGCCAACCGTGAGCACCAGCGCGATCGGGAAATGGATGACCGCCGGGTGCAGCATGCCCAGCCAGGACAGCAGACGGCCTGACAAGGTCTTGGGCTTGTCGTGCGACATCGGCATGTCGCCACCGGTCGGCCACGCCATGTCGGTGACGGGCATGTCGTCAGGAGCGGGCGCGGTCGCCGCTGGCGCCGCAGCCGGCGCCTCAGCCATGGCGCCAGAAGGTTGGGCTTGGACCGGCGCGACGGAAACGACCAAAGCCACAAGCAATGCGACCAGGCCCGCCATCAGGTTCTGAAAAGTCACCGGTCCCGCCTTCTTGAACACAACGGGCGCGCCCAGCGGCGCGCCCCGCGCGTCACATCACATGAATTTGGGAGACGACGGGTTTGCCGCCCACGTTCTTGAGCACGAAGTGAATCTTCTTGCCGACGGTAACGTCTTTCAGGATCGAGGCATTCTCGACCTTGAACTTCATCGTCATCGCCGGCCATTTCAGGGCCGGCATCGGCCCATGCGCGATGATGATCGTGCCGGCTTTGGCGTCGATCGCCTTGACGGTCCCCTGGCCTTCAGCGGCCTGCGGCACGGGCGCGTGGACTTCGCCTGCATGGGCCATCGCCGCCGGTACGGCGACGCTCGTCGTCGAGACGACCGCGGTGAGCGCCGCGATAAGCAACTTGCTCTTCATCGAAAAACTCCATTCGTTTCGCACGCCAATGAGGCGTCGTCAGAAGAGCTATACGGCCCGTCGGTTCGCATCCCTCACACTGGCGGGCAGCGCGTTGAGGCGCCCTCATCCCGACCCGCCCGCAGATCGCCATCAGCAGTCAGACAATGAAGACCGGGGCAAAGCCCCCGCCTGGCGTTCTGAAGTTGGTGGTTTGGCCCTGGTAGACTCGGGCGGCGCAGAGGAGCGGCGAGCCCTTGTAGGTGTAGAGACGAACGTCCAGCTTCAACGCCTGCACCTCCCCATCGACCTTGATCCGTCGCTCTGTCGGTATTGCGAGGTCCTGGGCGATGTACTGGCCCTGCAGCACCTCCGCCCACACCCGATGGGTGATCTTGTCCCCCCGGTACACCGCCTTGCCGCCATGACCGCCGGCCGGCTTGAAGAAGAGCCCCTTGCGCTCCTGCCACAGGAGGTCGGCGTTTTCCGCGGTGACGAGTCGGGTGCGGGGGACCGCGGCCAGGTGCGCGGTGGTCCGGTCGCCCAGAATTTTCCCGACGGCTGGATCCGACAGCAGGCTCAGATTTCGCTTGTCCGCAAGTAGCGCGTGATTGCGAGGGTTGGGCGTCAACACCACCGCGCCGGCCAGATAGGCTTCGCGCAGGGCTTCGTGCCCCTGGGCCCCAAGGGAAAAATCGACCAGGCGATTGTACACCAGATCGACCGTCTCGCCCTGGCATCGCAGGCGCCCGTCAGTGAAGGTGAGTTCGCCCGGGTCGGCGATCAACGCCCGCAAGCCGTGCCGTTCAAAGAACCGTTGCGCGAGAAGAAACTCGGAAAACAGGTATTGGTCCGCCGGACGGTCATCGACGATAGCCACGGTCCGCAGCGAACCGGCCTGCCGCTGGCTTTCCCATTCGCCGATGAACATGCGCCAGACCGCAGGTTCGAACTCATCGATCCGCGCTGCTCGCGTCGCCACCCTGGCTTCCTCGCAACAGGCCGTCTGGGCTCGGGCAAGGACGGCGTTGAGAAAGGCGCCGCCAGCATTGGTGTTGACTTCGATCAGCCTGGGGCCATCGGCCCCCAGGTGGAAGTCGTAGCCCATGAACACGCCGCGGGGTCCGAAGTCCTGGCGCGCGATCTCCGGAGCCCAAGCCAGAACAGCGTCCTGGTAGGCAGGCGTCGCCGCGGCGCATTCTATGGCAGTCACAACATCGAGCATGGCCTGAAGGTCATCCCTCGCCAGGAAAACCGGTGACCGGGAGAAAAGATGGGGGTGCGTCGCCAGCAGGCCAGCGACGACCTCGTCACCCGGCGTCTCGGCGCGCAAGGCGGCGCGCAGACCGTCGCTGTCCACGGTGACACAAAAGCACTCGCTGTTCAGGACCCGGTCGAGGCGCTCAGGAGCTTCGTTTCGCTGCATCCATGACGATACCATGAAACCCGGTGTGCTACCGGCACACCTTGTTGGGCCTGTAGACTCCACAGCTCCCCGGACGTTCGCGGGCAGGAGCGCCAAGCTGAGCCGGTCCTCCGCTGTTGTGGGTTGGTTAGTGGGACGAAGGCAGGAGGGTCGCGCCAAAGCGCGACTAACCGGGATACGCTGACGTAAATGGGCGGACCCTGCCTCCGCCATCCGATAAGATCAGCAGACCCGAACGGGAAACCGATCGGAACGCCCTTGCCCTCAATCTGGCGCGCCAACGCAGATGGACCCGCCGGATGCCGGCGGGTCCATGGTCGGGTTCAGATTCTCAGCCCTTAGAAGCGGCGGGTCACGCCGGCCGAGATCACCCAGGGATCAAGGGTGACGTTGGACTTCAGGGCGCCGTTGTTGATGTCGGCGTCGGTCTCGAAGAACACCTTCTTGGCGTCCAGATTGATCGACCAGTCGCCCTTCACGGCGATGTCCACACCCGCCTGCAGCGCGTAGCCGATGCCGTTGTCCAGATCGACGTCGAAGGCGTTCTTGTCCTCGCCACCATAGAAGATCATCGCGTTGATCCCGGCCCCGACATAGGGGCTGACCCGGCCCTTGGGGTTGAAGTGGTACTGGACGGTCACGACCGGCGGCACCACCCAGGTGTCGAGCACGCGGGTCGAGCCGGCCGGCCCCTTGGCGCTGACCTCGTGCTTGCTGGTCCCGAGGATGCCCTCGACGGCGATGTTGTCGGTGAAGAAGTAGGTGAAGCCGAGGGTGGGAACGACGTAGTCGCTGACCTCGACATCAAGGCCGGTGTTGACGCCGGCGGCGGTGTAGATGTCGCCCGACTCGGAGGGGGCGACGTCGCTGACCCGAGCGGTGACCAGCCAGGTCCCCTTCTCCTTGGGCGTGAAATCCTGCGCCAGCACGGGGCCGGCGACGGCGGCGGCCAGCAGGCCGGCTGCGAAAATGGCGGTGGTCTTCATCTCGGTAATCCCCTTTGGAGGACCTTCGTTGAGGTCGCGGGGACAGTGTCACAGGCATTCAAACAAGCGTTTGATCCCGGTCAAATCCCGCCGATTAAATCGCCCTGGCATGGCGGCCGGCGGCTTGATCGAAATAACCGTCGAACGCGGCGCAGACCGAGCGCATCACCGGGCGGCCGGCCTCTGTCACAGCGAGCCGTCCGCCCTCGTACGTCGCCAGCCCTTCGGAGAGGAAGGGCGCAAGGTCCGCCAGGGAGGCAGCCAGATCGTCCGTCGTCCGGCCATGGGTGCGGCAGATGGCCGGGAGGTCGACGGCCAGGTCGCACATCAATCGCTCGATGATCTCGCCGCGGAAACGGTCCTCACCGGTCAGGGCCACGCCCCGCGCGATGGGAAGATCGCCGGCCTCAAGCGCCTTGCGCCAGCTGAGTTCGGCCGTCTGGTTTTGCACGAAGCCCTGCGGAGTCCGGCTGATCGCCGAGGCGCCCATGCCGATCAAGGTCCCGGCCGCGTCGGTGGTGTAGCCTTGGAAATTGCGGTGCAGACGGCCGGCTTGCTGGGCGATGGCAAGCTCGTCGGTCGGCAGGGCGTAGTGGTCGAGGCCGATGCGGACATAGCCTTCTCCGATCAGATACTCCGCGGCGGCCTCGCTCTGGTCGAGGCGTTCGACGGGGCCTGGCAGGTCCGCGTCCTTGATCAGCTGCTGGTGCGACTTCATCCACGGCACATGGGCGTAGCCGAACAGGGCCAGCCGCTCGGGCCGCAGGGTGAGGACCTGGCGCAGGGTGCCCAGCACGTCGAACTGGGTCTGGCGGGGCAGGCCGTACATCAGGTCGAGATTGACCGACAGCACCCCGGCCTCGCGCAGCCAGCCGACGGCGCGTTGAACCACCTCGAAGGGCTCGATGCGATTAACCGCCGCCTGCACCCGGGGCGACAGGTCCTGGACGCCGAGACTGGCGCGGCTCAGGCCGTGATGGGCCGCAGCCATCACCCACTCGCGGGTCAGAACAGCCGGATCCAGCTCGGCCGCCACCTCCATGCCGGGCGAAAGGTGGAAGACATGGCGCAGGGCGGCGAACAGGCGGGTCAGGTCGTCCCGCGACAACAGGTTGGGTGTCCCCCCGCCCAGGTGCAGGGCGCGGGCCCGAAGCTTGGCCGGCAGGGCGGCCTCGAGAAGGCCCAGTTCGAGGACCAGATCGTCGAGGTAGCGCTCGACCGGCTCCTGGCGGTTCACCGCCCGGGTGTTGCAGCCGCAGTACCAGCAGAGACGGGCGCAAAAGGGCACGTGCACATACAGGGAGACGGCCTCGGCGGGCGCCAGATCCGCCAGCCAGCCCCTGTAGGTTGCCGCCTCGACAGCGGGAGTGAACTGCACCGCCGTCGGGTAGCTGGTGTAGCGCGGGACGCGGCCGTCAAACTGCTCGGCCAGGCGTTGGCGGTCGGAGACGACCGGGCGGTCGAGAGCAATGGCGGGCATGGGGGCTCCGGATATCTGGCGTTGGCGCCAGACATCTCAGGTCGGCGCCCCGCCGCCCTTGATCCAGGTCAATCCCGCCCGCTCAGGGCGCGGCGTCGAAGCGGTCGTCGAGGATGCGGGCGGCGTCACCCTTGGGGTCTTCGTACTGACCGGCGCGCAGCGTCCACCAGAAGGCAAACAGCCCGACCGCCGCCAGGCCGACGGAGATCGGGGCAAGGATGAGCAGGATGGTCATCGCCGCTCGCCCCCGACCCAGGTCATGCGCAGGGCATTGAGCATGACGACCAGCGAGGAGCCCGACATGGCGATCGCGGCGATGAACGGGTTGATCAGGCCGAAGACGGCGGCCGGGGCGGCAACAGCATTGTAGAGGGCCGAGAAGGCGAAGTTCTCCAGCGCCCTGCGGCGGGCGGCGCGGGCGATGCGGATGGCGAGCGGGGCGGCGGACAACTCACCCTTCAGGAACACCAGGTCGGCGGCGTTCTGACTGGCGTCGAGAGCACTGCCCGGGGCCATGGAGGCGTGGGCCAGGGCCAGGGCGGCCGCATCGTTGAGGCCGTCGCCGATCATCAGCACCTTGCGGCCGGTCGCCTGCAGCAGGGTGACGGCGGAGGACTTGTCGAATGGTGTCAGGCCGGCCCGCCACTGGGTGACGCCGCAGGCCTTGGCGATGCGGCCGACCGGCCCGGCCAGGTCGCCCGACAGGATCTCGACGGTCAGGCCGAGGGTGCGAAGATCGGTGATGGCCCTGGCGGCGTCCGCGCGGACCGGGTCGAAGAACGTCAGGCGGAACTTGGTCTCGCCCTCGAAGCCGAACCACAGTTCGCTCTCGGCGCTGGCCGAGGGAGCGACGCCGACGAACTCGGCGCGGCCCAGGCGGGCGCGGCGGCCGTTGATCAGCCCCTCGACACCCATGCCGGCCACTTCGACCACGTCGTCGGCGACAGGCCCCTCGCCGGCCCGTTCGGCGACGACACGGGCGAACGGGTGGCGGGAGGCGCGGGCCAGGGGGGCGGCGGCGTTGATGATGGCCGGGCTGTCGCTGAGCAGACGGGGACGGCCCTCGGTGAGGACACCGGTCTTGTCGAAGATCACATGATTGACCTCGGCCAGCCGCTCGAGCGCGGCGCCGGACTTGACCAGGACCCCCTTCCGGAACAGGCGGCCGGACGCGGCGACCTGGACGGCGGGAACGGCCAGGCCCAGAGCGCAGGGGCAGGTGACGATGAGCACGGCGGCGGCCCGAAGCAGGGCCTCGCGCGGGCCCAGACCCAGGGCCCAGCCGCCGAGGAAGGTAGCGGCGGCGACCGTATGGACCACCGGCACATAGAGGGCCGCGGCCTTGTCGGCGAGGCGCACGTAGGCCCCGCGCGCCTGGGCGCCGGCCTCCATCAGCCGGGCGATGGCGGCGATGGCGGAGTCCTCGCTGCGAGCGATGGCCCGAAGGATCAGCCGGCCTGACAGGTTCAGGGCGCCGGCCTGGACGGCCTGACCGGGCGCGGCCTCCACGGGCGCGGTCTCGCCGGAGATCAGGGCGTTGTCGAGCGTCGAGACGCCGGTCTCGACGACAGCGTCGACGGGGATCCTGTCGCCGGCGGCAACGGCGATCCGGTCGCCGACCCGCACCTCGGCCACCGGCACGCCATGCTCGCGGCCGGCGTCGTCGAGGCGCATGGCCACCGGCGCCTGAAGGGCCAGCAGGTCGCGCGCGGCGCCGCGGGCCGAGGCCTTCAGCCGGTGGTCGAGATAGCGCCCGATGAGCAGCAGAAACAGCAGGGTGATGGCGGCGTCGAAATAGGCATGGGCGCCATGCTGCAGGGTCTCGGAGAAGCTGACGGCGAGCGTCAGCAGCACGCCGATGGAGATCGGCACATCCATGTTGGCCTTGCCCCGGCGCAGGGCGCTCCAGGCCGAGCGGAAGAAGGTCTGGCCGGCGAACAGGGTGCAGGGAACAGCGACGATGGCAGCCAGCCAGTACATGACCTCGCGGGTGGCCGGCGACAGCTCCTGGCCGAACAGGCCGGCCCAGGCGGGCACGGTGAACATCATCACATTACCGGCCCCGAAGCCGGCGACGCCGAGCGCCAGAGCCAGCCGGCGGCCCTCCCGGTCCTCGGCGGCCAGGGCCTGGCCGGGATCGAACAGACTGGTGCGGTAGCCCAGCGCCTCGATGGCCCGCTGAACGGCGGCGGGATCGCCTTGCCCAGGCGCCAGGCTGACGGTCAGCTTGCCGGTGGTCAGGTTGAAGCGGCTGGCGGTGACGCCGGGCAGGGCCGCGACCCCGGTCTCGATCTTGCGCATGCAGCCGGCGCAGCTGGCGCCCCGCACGAGCAGTTCAAGCCGACCGGTTCCGGCGCGGTTGCGAGCGATGAAGGCGGATAGGTCGCCGGCCGAAATCTCGCTCACGGGGCGATGATCCGGCGCTCGGCACGGAAGGCGCCGGCGGGGCCTTCCAGCACGGTGGTCATGTCCCAGACCCCGGGGGCAAGACCGGCGCGGGCGAGGTAGACACCGGGGTCGGCTTCACGGAAGGCCAGTTCCAGCCTTCCCCGCTCGGTGGCGGGACGTTCGAGGGTGGCGCCCGCCTTCAGGCCGGTGACCGGCGCGCCGGCCTTGTCGCGCACCTTGATGATCAGCTCGCCGGTCGATTCCAGACCGGCGTCGACCTGCCAGCCCAGGTCGACCTGATGCTTCTGGTCGCGGAGGTGCTGGTTGAAGGCGAGGCCGGCCTCATAGGGGTTCTTGACGATCTGGCCCGAGAAGCTCTCGTAGGCCTTGACCATGAACAGCACGTCGACGGCGATGATGATGGCGAAGAACAGCACCATGCCGATCAACACATGCCAGCCGGTGATCCGGAAGCCTTTTGGCGGAGCGTTTTCAGTCGGCGACATTGGCGGCTCCCGAGAGAAAGACCGACTGGACATCGACCGATGTCCGCGGCCCGACGAAGTGGAAGGTGATCGGCTGGCTGGCGGCGTTCAGCCCGGCCGGCGGCGCGGTCACGAAAACCCGCAGGGCAGTGACCTCGTTGGCCGGCGCATGGATATAGACAGGCGCGTCGCCACGCGATCCGGGCGTCCAGACCCGGGCCCCCGGGATACCGCTGACGGTGATCCGGAAGTCGCGGTCATCAAAGGCGCGGTTGGCCAGTTTCAGCGTGTAGCCGTCGCGCACCGATCCGTCGCGCAGGCGCACGAAGGTGGGATTGCGGTCCCGAAGGGCGTGGGCCTCGACCGGACTGCGGTTCGACAGGCCCCAGATCATCAATCCGGACAGCAAGCTCAGCACGGCGGCGTAGAATACCGTCCGTGAACGGATGAACCGATAGACGGGCTCGCGTCCCTGGCTGCGATCAAGGACGGCGGCGTCGGTGTCGTAGGCGATCAGCCCGGTTGGTCGACCGACCTTGAGCATCATCTCGTCGCAGGCGTCGACGCAGAGGCCGCAGTTGATGCACTCCAGCTGGGCGCCGTCGCGGATGTCGATGCCCATGGGGCAGACCACGACACATTGGTTGCAGTCGATGCAGTCCCCCCGGCCCTCCCAGCTCTGGCCCTTCTTGTGCGGACCGCGAGGCTCGGCCCGGTCGTAGCGATAGGTGACCTGCTGGGAGTCCTTGTCGAGCATGGCGCCCTGGATGCGCGGCCAGGGGCACATATAGGTACAGACCTCCTCCCGCATGGTGCCGGCCATCACATAGGTCGCGGCCGTCATCAGGGCGCAACTGACATAGGCGGTGATCGCGCCCTCGCCGACCCAGAAGCCGCGGATCAGGGTCGGAGCGTCGTGGAAGTAGAAGATCCAGGCCCCGCCGGTGCCGAAGGCGATGCCCAGCCAGACGGCGTGCTTGCCGATCTTGCGCCAGGCCTTGTCGAACGACCAGGGCGCCGCGTCGAGTTTCATCCGGGCGTTGCGGTCACCCTCGAACCGACGCTCGACCATCATGAACAGGTCGGTCCAGACAGTCTGGGGACAGGCGTAACCGCACCACAGGCGACCGAACAGCGACGTGGTCAGGAACAACGCCAGGGCCGCCATCACCAGCAGGCCGGTGATGAAGTAGACCTCCTGCGGCCACAGCTGGATCCAGAAGAAGTAGAACCGGCCACCGTCGAAATCGACCAGCACCGCCTGGTCCGGAAGGGCGCCTGGACGATGCCAGCGGATCCAGGGGGTGATGTAGTAGACAGCCAGCATCAGGCCCATCAGCACCCATTTGACCATCCGCCAGCGGCCGTTGACGCGCTTGGGATAGATCTGGGTGCGGGGCTTGTAGAGGTCGCCGCCGCCCTTGCCTGCCTGCTGGCGGGCATGAGCGGCGGCGGAGACCGGACCAGTGGCGCGGAGGGCCGCGCCGTCGTCATGGGGTGAACGGGTCCGGTCTATGACGACGGTCATTTGTCCTGACCCCCGGCATTGGCGTGGATGTAGACGGCCAGGGCCTTGATCGTCTCCGGGCTGAGGCGACCCTGCCAGGTGGGCATGACGCCGCCCCGACCGTTGGTGATCTGGCCGGCGATGGCGGCATAGTCGGAGCCGTACAGCCATTCGCCGTCGGTGAGGTCAGGCGCGCCCTGCTTGACGTCGCCCTTGCCGGCCGGGCCGTGGCAAGCCGTGCAGTTCGCTGCGAACAGCGGAGCTGCGCGGGCCACTGCGGGCCCGTCCGCCTTCCGGCCAGACAGCTTCACCACATACTCGGTCAGATCGTTGATCTGGGCGGCGTCCAGAAGCGCGTCGCGGCCGTAGGCCGGCATTTGCGAGACGCGCGTGCCCGGATGGCCGGAGCGAATGCCGACCGTCAGGGTGTGATGGATGTCGTCGAGCGAACCACCCCACAGCCAGACATCGTCCCGCAGGTTGGGATAGCCCTTGCCGCCGGCGCCGCCGGCCCCGTGGCAGGTGGCGCAGTTGTCGCCGAACACCGAGGTCCCGACCTGCAGGGCGTAGGCCTGGAGCTTGGGGTCGGACTCGATCTGCTGCAGGCTGGCGGTGCGCAGGATCCGGGCGCCCTCGCCACGCTGGGCGTCGAGATCCTTCATCGCCTTGGCGACGTCGGCGCGGTCCGAGCTGCCGAGCAGGCCGGTCGTATAGCTGCCGATGCCGGGCCAGGCCGGCATCACGAGCCAGTAGCCGATGGCGAACAGGATGCAGGCGTAGAACACCCACAGCCACCAGCGCGGCAGCGGATTATCCAGTTCGCGGATACCGTCCCACTCGTGACCCGTGGTGTCGACTCCAGTCACGTCATCCTTGAGGGGGGGTTCGTCTTTGTGCGGACCGCTCATAGGTCATTCTCCTCGAGGGGCAGTCGGGCGGCGGCGCGATAGGTGTCGCGGTGGCGGGGCAGCAGGGCCCAGACAGTTCCGGCCAGGAAGATCAGGCCGAAGTAGACCAGCCCGAACTGCTGGGCGAAGCGGGAGACAGTTTCGTAGGTCATGGTGGGCCCTATCGCTTGTTGGCCGGATCGCCGGCCTTGTAGGTGCTGAAATCGACCCCGGCGCCGAGCATCTGGAGGTAGGCGACCAGAGCGTCCATCTCGGTCAGCCGATCGGGCCGGCCATCGAAGTCGCGGTTGACCACCTTGGCGCCGTAGCGCTTGCGCAAGGCGACGGCGTCGCTGGAGAAGGGATCGGCCTGGGCCTCGACGTCGGTCAGGACGGCGTCGATATCCGCCTGGGTGTAGGGGACGCCCAGCCGCGTCATGGCCTCGACCTTGGCCTGCAGGTCGATCGTCCGCAGGTCCTTGTCGGCCAGGAAGGCATAGGGCGGCATCACCGACTCCGGGACCACCGAGCGGGGATCGGTCAGGTGGTCCACGTGCCAGGCGTCACTGTACTTGCCGCCGACCCGGGCGAGATCCGGCCCGGTCCGCTTCGATCCCCACTGGAAGGGGTGGTCGTACATGCTCTCCGCCGCCAGGCTGTAGTGACCGTAGCGTTCGACCTCGTCGCGCAGGGGGCGGATCATCTGGCTGTGACAGACGTAGCAGCCCTCGCGGATGTAGATGTCGCGGCCGGCCAGTTCGAGGGGCGTGTAGCGACGCACCCCCTCCACCTTCTCGACCGTGCTCTGCAACCAGAACAGGGGGGCGATCTCGACCAGGCCGCCGATCGAGACGACCAGCAGGATGCCGATGACCAGGATGAGCGAGTGACGCTCGAACTTGGCGTGGTGTTTCCAGAGTTTCATGTCGGCCCCTCCCCTTACGCGGCCACGGAGGCGGGGAGCGCGGCCGGAGTCGCCTCCGCGCCCTGGACGGACGGCATGCGAACCGTGCGCCACAGGTTGTAGATCATGATCAGCGTGCCGCTCAGGAACATCAGGCCACCGACGGTGCGGATGATGTTCTCGATATGCTTGGCCGAGACGGTCTCGATGAAGCTGTAGGCCAGGTAGCCTTCAGGCGTGTAGGCGCG
>JANPKF010000156.1:0-6811 GCA_031425895.1 Caulobacteraceae bacterium
GGCCTGCTCGGGCTGGTGCTGTTCATCAACTGGCTGGGCTTTCCACGGTCGGCGCCGCTGACCGGCGGCCTGGTGCTGGCCCTGATGAGCCTGCCGACCATCATCATCGCCACCCGCGCCTCGCTGAAGGCCGTGCCGCCCTCCATTCGGGAAGCCGCCCTGGGCATGGGCGCCAGCCGCACCCAGACGGTGTTCCACCATGTGCTGCCGCAGGCCATGCCGGGCGTGATGACCGGCGTCATCCTGTCGCTGGCCCATGCGCTGGGCGAGACGGCGCCGCTGCTGATGATCGGCATGGTCGCCTTTACGCCCGGCCTGCCCGAGAGCCTGTCCAGCGCCGCCAGCGTGTTGCCGGTGCAGGTCTTCCTTTGGGAGAACGCCGCCGAGGCGGCCTTCCACGAACGCACGGCGGGGGCCATCATGGTCCTTCTGGTGTTCATGATCGTGATGAATTCGGCGGCCGTGATCCTGCGTCGCCGCTTCGAGAAGAGGTGGTAGATGACCGCCCCCCAAGAGACTGGCGAGGACTCCTCGATGCCCCACGACGCGCAACTGCGCCCGCCCACGGTCGCCGCCCACACGGCCGGCGCCGCCGCCGGGGTGAAGGTGCACTGCGAGAAGGTCAACGCCTTCTATGGTGACAAGCAGGCGCTGTATGACATCAGCATCGACATTCCCGACCGGGCGGTGACCGCCTTCATCGGCCCGTCGGGCTGTGGCAAGTCGACCTTCCTGCGCTGCATCAACCGGATGAACGACACCATCCAGGGCGCCCGGGTGACCGGCCGGATCGAGATCGACGGCCAGGACGTCAATGCCAGGGACGTCGATCCCGTCGTGCTGCGCAGCCAGGTCGGGATGGTGTTCCAGAAGCCCAACCCGTTTCCGAAATCCATCTTCGAGAACGTCGCCTACGGCCCCCGCATCCACGGCCTGGCCCGCAGCAAGTCCGAGCTGGAAGGCATCGTCGAGGCGTCGCTGAAGAAGGCCGGCCTGTGGGCCGAGGTCGCCGACCGGCTGCACCAGTCGGGCGCCAGCCTGTCGGGGGGTCAGCAGCAGCGGCTGGTCATCGCCAGAGCCATCGCCGTACAGCCCCGCGTCATCCTCATGGACGAGCCCTGCTCGGCCCTGGACCCCATCGCCACGGCGCGGATCGAGGAGCTGATCGACGAGCTGCGCCGTCAGTACTGCATCGTCATCGTCACCCACTCGATGGCCCAGGCGGCGCGGGTGTCGCAGCGCACGGCCTTCTTCCACATGGGCATCCTGGTCGAGGAGGGCCTGACCGGGGACATCTTCACCAACCCGCGCGAGACGCGGACCCAGGACTACATCACCGGACGGTTCGGATAATTTCACGTTTGGCGCGCGACCGCGCGCGGGGTTCTTCAAGAATGCAAAGCCACATCGTCACCTCCTACGAGGAAGAGCTGAACCACCTGACCGCCGAGGTCGCCCGCATGGGGGGCCTGGCCGAGGCCCAGGTGTTCGACAGCATCAGCGCCTTTTCGCGCCGCGACAACGCCCTGGCCGAATCGGTGGTCGAGCGGGACCAGCGGCTGGACGTGCTGGAGGTCGAGATCGAACGGGCGGCCATCCGCCTGATCGCCCTGCGCCAGCCGATGGCCGTGGACCTGCGCCGCACGGTGGCGGCGATGAAGATCGCCTCCAATCTGGAACGCTGCGGGGACCTGGCCAAGAACATCGCCCGCCGTTCGCTGATCCTGGCCGAGATCGACAGCGCCGGCCCGGTGACCCGTTCCATCGAACGGATGGGCAAGCTGGTCTCCGGTCGGTTGAAGGATGTCCTCGACGCCTACACCTCCAGTGAACTGTCCGGGGCCACGGCCGTCTGGTCGCGCGACGACGAGGTCGACGAGCATTACGAGAGCCTGTTCCGCGAACTGCTGACCTACATGATGGGCGATCCGCGCACGATCACGCCGGGGGCCCACCTGCTGTTCGTCGCCAAGAACCTGGAGCGGATCGGCGACCACGCCACCAACATCGCCGAGATCGTCCACTACGAAATCACCGGCGCCGAGCTGACCGACCAGCGCCCCAAGGGTGAGAGCCACCAATGAGCACCCCCACCATTGTCGTCGCCGAGGATGAAGACGCCCTGGCGACCCTGCTGCAGTACAATCTCGAGAAGGAGGGCTATCGCGTCCTGGTCGCCGGCGACGGCGAGGAGGCGATGATCGTCATCGACGAGGCCAAGCCCGACCTGCTGCTGCTCGACTGGATGCTGCCCAAGATCAGCGGCATCGAGGTCTGTCGCCGCCTGCGCCAGAAGCAGGAGACCCGCAACCTCCCCATCCTGATGCTGACCGCCCGGGGCGAGGAAACGGACCGCATTCGCGGGCTGGATACCGGCGCCGACGACTATGTGGTCAAGCCGTTCTCGATGACAGAGCTGCTGGCGCGCATCCGCGCTGTCCTGCGCCGCATCCGGCCGGGCCTGGCCGACGACCGCCTGAGCCACGGCGACATCATCGTCGACCGGGTGGCGCACAGGGTGAAGCGCGACGGGCGCGAGGTGCATCTGGGGCCGACGGAATTCCGCCTGCTCGATCACCTGATCCAGCATCCGGGCCGGGTGTTCAGCCGCGAGCAACTGCTCGACGCGGTCTGGGGATCGGACGTCTATGTCGAGGCGCGGACCGTGGACGTGCACATCGGCCGACTGCGCAAGGCGTTGAACACCGGCAGGGACGTCGACCCGATCCGCACCGTCCGCTCGGCCGGCTATTCGCTGGACATGGGCGCGTAGCGACTTCGCGGGTTTGAGCCGTCGCTCTCCAACCTTTGGCGAGCGCGACCGCGAGCCAGGCCGAGGGGGTCCGCCGCCCTGTCAGGGCTAGGTTCGATCGACATTCAGCTCATTTCCATCCCGCTCATCCCGGCGAATGCCGGGACCCAGCCGCGTGATCTCGGTGGCAGGCTTACGTGTCCTTGGGCACGGCTGTGATAGCCGAAAGCAGGACCGCGCCGTGCCGAGAGGCACGAGTCCTGGCCAGTGGAGCCCTACGAACTGGGTCCCGGCATTCGCCGGGATGAGCGGAATTTTGGGTTGGCACCTGAATGTCGATTGGCCCCAGACCTGCAAACGGCGGGCCCGCCTCCTGGTCCGTCGCTCACGCTCCGAACCGTCCTCCGCCCACGCCGTGGGCGGAGAGAGACCCTTGCGCGCTCCCTGCCGACTTACGCATTCCCACCGATGAAGCGGTTGCGGGCCTTGACGGCCTCGGCCGGGAAGTCGCTGAAGACGCCGTCGACGCCGGCCTTGAACAGGGCGGCCAGCAGGGCCTGGATGTCGCCCGGAGCCTGATCATCGCCGGGGCCGCGCAGGGCGGTCGGCAGGAAGACGTTCTCTCGCCTCACCGTCCAGGGATGGACCTGCAAGCCCGCCGCATGGGCGTCGGCGACGAAGGATGTCGCCGGCAGCAGGATCTTGCCGTCGGTCGGGATCACCAGGGTGGTCTGCGGCCCGACGCCGGCGGCATAGGCGGCGATCGCCTTAAGGCCGGCGGCGTCGATCATCGACGCATAGGTCACGCCCGGCAGGTCGGCCGGGCCGCCCTCCTGGCTGACCAGCTGGACCAGGGGCGTGCCGACCAGGCCGCGCAGGGTTTTCAGCGGGCCGACCTCGAAACACTGGACGAAACAGGGGGCGTCCTTGCCCTCCAGGCCGGCGGTCTTCAGCGCCGCCGCCATGCGGCCCTCGAAGGGCAGACCCAGCGAGGCGAACCAGGCCGGGTGCTTCATTTCCGGATAGACGCCGATCCGGCGGCCGACGCGGGCCCCCTCGGCCCGGGCCAGGTCGACCACCTCCTGGAAGGTCAGGATCCGGGCCTGACCGTCGAAGGCGGCGCTGGCGGGGCGTAGTTTTGGCAGCCGCTCGCGGCAGCGAAGGGTCTTCAGCTCCGCCAGGGTGAAATCCTCGGTGAACCAGCCGGTGACGGTCTCTCCGTCGATCACCCGTGTCGCCTGGCGGGCGGCGAATTCAGGCCGGGCGGCGACATCGGTCGTGCCGCCGATCTCGTTCTCGTGCCGGGCCACCAGGGCGCCGTCGCGGGTGATCACCAGGTCCGGTTCGATGAAGTCGGCGCCCTGTGCGATGGCCAGGCTATAGGCCAGCGCCGTGTGCTCGGGCCGCTCGCCGCTGGCGCCGCGGTGGGCGATGACCACCGGGATCTTCGCCTTCACCGTCGCCATGGCCTGTCCTCCGAGCAGGGCGGCCCCGGCCGCCAGCCCAAACGTCCGTCGATCGATCATGACTCCCCCTGGTCGGCGAGCGGCAACCAGACCGTGAAGCTGGCGCCCTGGCCCTCGGCGCTCTCGACGGCCATGCCGCCGCGATGCCGGTTGACGATGTGTTTGACGATGGCGAGACCCAGGCCCGTGCCGGGCCGCAGGCCGCCACTCTTCTGGCCCTCGACGCGGTAGAACCGCTCGGTCAGCCGGGGCAGGCGGTCGCGCGGGATGCCCGGTCCGTGGTCGGTGACGCGCAGCAGGGCGAATCGGCGCCCCCGCGGACGGTCGGGCGCCAGCAGGGTGAAGCGGGCGGAGGCCGGGTCGCGCGGCAGGCTGGCCTGGTCGTCCGCGACCGGGGCGGAGACGACGATCTCCATGACCCCGCCATTGCCGGAATATTTCACGGCGTTTTCAACCAGGTTCTGGATGACCTGCAGAATCTGGTCGCGATCGCCCCCGATGTCGGCGACGCCCCGGGCCGGCATATCGTTGCGGACTGCAATGGACTTTTCGTTGATCAGCGGCACCAGGGCGTCGAGGACATCGGTGACGGCCAGCGACAGGTCGAGGCGGCCTTCCGGGGCGATGTGCTCGTTCAGCTCGATGCGCGACAGGCTCATCAGGTCGTCGATCAGCCGGCGCATGCGTTCGGCCTGGGCCTGCATGATGCCGAGGAAGGTCTCGCGCGCCTGCTCGTCATCCTTGGCATGACCGCGCAGGGTCTCGATGAAGCCCGACAGCGAGGCCAGCGGGGTGCGCAGCTCGTGGCTGGCGTTGGCCAGGAAGTCGACCCGCATACGCTCGGCGCGGCGGACGTCGGTCTCGTCGCGCAGGGTGAGGAGGGCCAGCCGGCCGAAGTTTCCCTGTCCAAGCGGCCGCGTCTGTGCCGCCCAGACCCGCTCCTGCGCCCCGCCGGTCTCCATCAGGGCCGCGCCCGCCGCGCCGAGCAGCGCCTCGTCGACGGCCTCGAGCACCTCGGGATGGCGCAGGGCGGTGACCAGGCGCATGCCCTCAAGCCGGCCGGGCAGAAGGTCCCTGGCGGCGGCGTTGGCGAAGACGATGCGGCGGGCCGCCGGCTCGTCCGGATCGCCCTCGATGACCAGCACCGGATCGGGGAGGCTCTCGACCAGGGCCCGGAAGGGTCCCTGCGAGACATCGGACGCGCCATCCCGGGCAGGTTGGGGCCCGGGCGCGGGTGACGGCGCCGCCGGCAGCGGCGTTGGCGGCTCGACAGTGCGGAGGGGCCACAGGGCCTTCAGGATCGACATCCACAACCTCGATTCGGCGATTCGATTGCGCCAATGTTGCACGTTCGTGTGGCGCCCTCTTGAACCTTGCGATAGACGGGAATGGCTTCCGGGAATGGACAGTGCGTTGAACCTTGACGCATTTTCGCCGCATCGGGGAGTGACGGATAAGTCTGATCTGGTTGCGGGGAAATACCCATGGTTCGTAAGCGTCTGATCGCCACGGTGGCGGTCGCTCCGCTGCTGTTGTTCGCCGGCTCGGCCTTCGCCGAGACGACCATCACCAATACCCGCACTACGGGCGTGTCCACGGCCACCGTCAACAACGGATCGGCGGATGACATCCGGGTGAACGGCGGCGGCAAGTTCGAGCTGACCACGCCCGGCGCGGCCATCACCCAGAACAGCAACAACAACGTCAACAACGAAGGCTCGATCACGACCAAGGACGTCGACGGGGCCGTCGGCATCCTGGTCGACACCGGGGCCGCCGGCGTCACCGGCAACCTGACCAACGGCGGCGCGATCAACCACAGCGACGACTACACGCCCAAGGACGACGACAAGGACGGCGACGAAGACGGCGCCTTCGTCGAAGGGACCGGCAAGTACGGCATCCGGATTACCGGCGCCGGCGGCATGATGACCGGCAATGTCCTGAACACCGGCGGCATCATCATCGAGGGCAACGACTCGGCCGGCATCAGCCTGGACAGCACCGCCTCGGTCTCCGGCTCGCTCCGCAACTTCGGCTCCATCACCGTCACCGGCGATAACGCGGTCGGCATCCGCATTGCCGGCAATGTGCTGGGCGGCGCCACGGCTGTGCAGCGCGGCAACGGCGTCTTCGTGTCCGGCAACGTGGCCGCGAAGGGCAAGAACGCGGTCGGCCTCGACGTCTCGGGCGATATCGGCTCCGTCGGCAGCCCCGCCTCGCTGGTGATCAGCGGCGCGGTGAGCGCCAGCGGCTACCGCTACACCAGCCGCCCGTTCGTGCAGGAAGCGCGTGACAATCTCGACGCCGACGACCTGCTGCAGGGCGGCCCGGCCGTCCGGGTCAGCGGCAACGTCACCGGCGGCATCCAGGTCGCCCTGCCCTTCAATACCGGCAGCTTCGACCTCGACGGCGACGGCAAGCCCAACGCCTCCGACGACGACGACGACGGCGACGGCCAGCTCGACACCGCCGACACCGACGACGACAACGACGGCGTCCTCGACGTCGACGATACCGACTACGACAACGACGGCATCCCCGATGGCAACGAGGGTATCGGCACGATCACCGTTTTCGGCGCCGCGCCGGC
>JANPKF010000157.1:0-1677 GCA_031425895.1 Caulobacteraceae bacterium
GCATGTCGCGCGCCAGGCGCTGGCGTTCCTCGAGGATCGTCGAGCGACGCATTTCCTGGTTCAGGGCCTGGGATGTGGCATCGATCTCGACGCGCTGGAGGCGGACCAGACGCGACAGGTCCAGGCTGGCGACGGAGAGACGGACCAGCGCTCGTCCCGACGTCACTCCCGATCCGATGGCCAGCGCCACCGAGAGAAGTCCCAGGCCCAGGCCGTAGGCCACCTCCAGCCGAAGGATCCAGAGACCGGAGAACGGCTCGAACACGGCCCACAGGCCGCTGGCGACGGTCACGCCCAGAAGCCCTCCGAGCATGCCCGCCCCGCTCCAGGCCAGAAGGCCCGCTGCTCCTTGGCTCGGCAGCAGAGCCCTCGGCCAGTTCAGCCCGGCGCACAGCAATGACAGGATGGCGGCGCACAGGAGCAGTCGATCAATCACCAGTCGCCAGGGTTCGACATCGGCGGTCAGCGTTGTTCCACCCAGGGCCGCTCTGCAACCGGCCGCTGCTGCCGCCGCCGCCAGGGCCAGAAACCAGGTGCGCGATGACGCCGACAGCATCGCACTCAAGGCAAGCAGGGCCGCCAGAAGGGCCAGGGGCGCGGACCAGGCATGCGCCAGCCTGAGCCAGCCGGTGAGCGCGGCGATCACCGGCCCGATCCGGGCCTCGCTCTCGAGCACCAGCGGTGCGGCCAGAACGCGTCCCTGTGCGCCATGAAGGATGACGTCGATCCGGTTCGAACCGGGCCGGAAGTAATGCTGCGGAATGGCGGCGGTCATCGGCCGAAACCCTGGCAAGGCCAGATAGCGGGGTCCGGCCGGGGCGGCTGGAACCTGCGCGCCGTTCACGAATACATCTGGTTCCCCGTCGGCGGCCGGAAGAAGCAGCACATAGGCCCCGGGAGCCGGCATCCGCGGGATGACGCTATAGACCTGCACCGATGACCTGCCCCAGGGTAGATCATCGATACGCCCATCGCTTTCGCCGACCAGGGGCCGGGAGGGCTGCCCGTCGAGGGCCGGCGCGCGCCAGAACGTCGACTCTGCCGGGAGCGCCGCCTCTTCGACCGTCTGCCGGGTGGGCAGGGCCAGCATCGAGGCCCCGACAATCAGGATGAGCATTGCAACAGCGCCGGCCGCCGCCGCGATCAGGGACCGGCGTTCAGGGGGGTGTGGTCCGCTGGCGCCGATGGCTGTCGCCGAATGCATCTGACTGGCGCCTCCCCCACTGGTGACAACCATGCCAAACAGACGGGACGAGCGCCAGTCGCCTGCGGCCGTTCCGCGAGGGTTCGTTGTCCCCGGGAAAGCCCGCGGCTGGGCCGCCCGGCCACGGCGACTACCGCTTCTGTCGCCGGTCACGTCCCCGTTGATCCTCGTCTGGTCGTCGACCCGGTCGTCGCCATTGAGGTCGCTCGCGCTCGTAATCCTGTCGCCACGCTCATCCTGCGCCACCCGTTGAGGGCTCCCTCCGATTTTGTCCTCGAAACGGCTACCGGGCTGGGATAGCGTTGATATGGGAGAGGCGCGCGCCCGGGGAGATCGCGGGCGCCTCAGGCTGATCAGGGACAGAAGCCGCCTCGTATCCTGGGGGGCTTCAGGGGGCTTGCATGACCGACATTACCTTCAACTCGACGGGTGGCTCGATCTGGGGCGGCGGTGCGCTGCACTATGTCTATGAC
>JANPKF010000158.1:0-9564 GCA_031425895.1 Caulobacteraceae bacterium
CCTGCCCGGCCTTCAGGCGCGGTTGATGAGCCAGGCGCTGCGCAAGCTGACCGGCTCGATCCACAAGGCCAAGACCATTGTCATCTTCATCAACCAGATCCGCATGAAGATCGGGGTGATGTACGGCAGCCCCGAGACGACGACCGGCGGTAACGCCCTGAAGTTCTACGCCTCGGTCCGCCTCGACATCCGCCGTACCGGCTCGGTCAAGGTTCGCGACGAGATCATCGGCAACAACGTCCGGGTCAAGGTCGTCAAGAACAAGGTGGCGCCGCCCTTCCGCGAGGTCGAGTTCGACATCATGTACGGCCAGGGCATCTCCAAGCTCGGCGAGATCATCGACCTGGGTGTGAAAGCCGGCGTCATCGAGAAGTCGGGCAGCTGGTTCTCCTGGAACAGCCAGCGGATCGGCCAGGGTCGCGACAACGTCCGCGAATTCCTCAAGAACAACCCGGACATGGCCGCCGAGATCGAGGCCCAGGTCCGCGGCAAGTCGACCGACATCGAGGAAGAACTGCTCGTCGGCCCGACCGAGGAAGACGATATCTAGGGCCAGAGCCCGGGCAGAAATGCTCGCGGCCAGCCGGGAACGGTGAGGCGATCCACCCTCGACCTCCCGTTCCGCCCCGCACTTGGCGGGCCGCAGCTAAAGGACGTCCGCTGTCTGGCGGGCGTCCTTTTTTTCGTTGCTGAGAGCGTGCGTGCTTCAAGTGGGTCCGGTTGTGGCGTTTCGACCAGGCAGCTTTTAGTAGTCGGGCGGGCGCAGAGTGGGACGGGCCGATGAACCGCATTGGAATAGTCGCAATCGCTGCGGCGCTCGTCGCCACGCCAGCCGCTGCAGAGACGCATCCCGGTAGGCTCGCCCACGAGGCCGCAGACAGTCCAAAGGCGAATGCCACGGAATGCGTGGCCGCTCGAGCCGATGCGCTCGATTGGAGCGAGGGCGGGGTTGGCAAGGTCCTCAAAGGCGCTGGACGTATCTTGGTCTGGCCCCTTGCGGAGCGATCAGCTGAAAGGCGCTCAGAGGAAAGGAACGCGGCGCGCGAGCGCGTCATGGAGCGGGTTAGGCAGGCTTGCTTTGTTCAGCCCGAATTTGAGAGGGCGCCGCCTTCGCCGGACCAAAGATGGCCTATGGCTCGCGGCTATGACGGAAAGCTGTCGTTTGTTGCAAAGGTTGGCGGCCGGTCGATCTTGGTGATGGTTCACCCGACGACCAACACGTTGTGGATGCTATCGAAGGATGGCGGACCTGGATCTGCCCTATGGACACCTGACGGCTGGGTTCGGCCAGTGGCGTGGGCCATCGAGCCCACCGGATGTCGAGTCACGGAAGACGTCCCGTCGTCTGGCAATACCCGAGAAGTAGGGTTCGTCTGCCCAGCCGACGTAGATCTTCGGGCGCTGGTCCGTTCTCAAGCAGCAAGTCTGAGGGCCGGGGATCAGCTTCGGCGGTAGCGACACTTGCCTTGGGCAATGACACCGGTTACCTGACCTCAAGCATATTCCTTCGAGGAGACCGCCGCATGTTCGCCAAGACGCTTCAGGCCACCCATCCGGACATGATGGACGGCGCCAGCAACGACCAGCTTCGCGATCGCTATTTGCTGACCGGCCTGTTTGCCGACGGTCAGGTGGTGCTCAACTACAGCCACAACGAACGCTTCGTGATCGGCGGCGCGGCGCCAGGCGCCTTGCCCCTGAAACTGCCCGACCAGACTGAACCGGCCGGCGCGGCTGGCCATCCCTTTCTTGAGCGCCGCGAACTGGGGATCATTAACGTCGGTGGGGCCGGCAAGGTGACGGTCGACGGCCAGGCCTTCGAACTCGGCCCGCGCGACGGGCTTTATGTGCCGATGGGTACCAAGGACGTCATCTTCGAAGGGGAGGGGGCCCGCTTCTACCTCGCCTCGACCCCGGCTCACGCTCGCTTCGAGGTCAAGAAAATCGACATCGCTCAGGCGACGCCCCTGCAGCGCGGCTCGCTGGAGACCTCCAACGAGCGGACCATCTACCAGTACATCATACCCGGCGTCTGCCAGTCGGCTCAGCTGCTGCTCGGCCTGACCATCCTCAATACCGGCAGCGTCTGGAACACCATGCCGCCCCACCTCCACGACCGCCGGTCGGAAATCTACTTCTACTTCGACCTCAAGGGCGACGAACGGGTCTTTCACTTCATGGGCGAGCCGGACAGCGCCCGCCACATCGTGGTCGCCAACGAGGAAGCCGTGGTCAGCCCGCCCTGGTCGATCCACATGGGCTCGGGCACCGCCAACTACGCCTTCATCTGGTCCTTGCGCGGCTAGAACCTCGACTACACGGACATGAACGTCCTCGACATCTGCCAGCTGAAGTAGGCTCCCCCAAAGAGGAACGAGGCATGAGCGATCTCTTCAGTCTGGCCGGCCGCACGGCCATGGTCACCGGCGCCAACACCGGCCTGGGCCAGGCGATGGCTGTGGCGCTGGCCGAAGCCGGCGCCGACATTGTCGCCGTTGGCCGCTCGGCCGCGACAGAGACCGAGGCCGGGGTGCGCGCCGCCGGCCGCGCCTTCCATTTCGTCCAGGCCGACCTTGGCCAGCCGAACATCTCGGGCGACATCATCGCCGCCGCCAAGGCCGCAGCCGCCGCCCCCGACATCCTGGTCAACAACGCGGGGATCATCCGGCGCAACGACGCGTTGGACTTCACCGAGGAGGACTGGGACGCGGTGATGGATGTGAACCTGAAGACCGCCTTCTTTCTGTCCCAGGCCGCCGCCCGCGAGATGGTCCCCAGAATCTCCGGGGAGGGGGGCGCCGGAAAGGTGATCAACATCGCCTCCATGCTGTCTTTCCAGGGCGGGGTGCGCGTGGCCTCCTATGCGGCAAGCAAGAGCGGCATCGCCGGTCTGACCCGCCTGCTCGCCAATGAGTGGGCGGCCAGGGGAATCAATGTGAACGCCATCGCGCCCGGCTACTTCTCGACCAACAACACCGAGGCCCTGCGGGCCGACGAGGCGCGCAACAGGTCCATCCTCGAGCGCATCCCGGCCGGCCGTTGGGGCCAGCCGTCGGATCTTGGCGGCGCGGCCGTGTTCCTGGCCTCGGCGGCCTCGAACTATGTCCATGGCGCCATCCTGCCCGTGGACGGGGGGTGGCTGGCCCGCTGACCGGTTCCGCTTCCTCCAACGGGCAGGTTCGCAGCAACCTGGCGCTGCTCGGCGACCTGCTCGCCGAGGCCATTCGCTATCTCGACGGCGAGGATACCGCCCGGCTGGTCGAGGCTGCCCGCGCCGCTGCCGAGGAGGGCGGTGAAACCCCACATCTGGGTTTCCTGTTTAACGCGGTGACCCCGTCAGAGGCCTCGCTGTTGGCCAGGGCCTTCGCTTGCGCCTCGATGCTGGCCAACATCGGCGAGGACGTTGCCGGCCGCCGGGCCGAAGCCGAGGCTGAAAGCCAGGCCGAAACCGCAACCCTGGCTGACGCGCTCGGTGCGCTTGGCGAGCCCGGCGCCAAGGCCCTGGCCGGCCTGTCAGTCACGCCGGTGCTGACGGCCCACCCGACCGAGGTCCGCCGTCGGGCCCTGGTCGAGCGCCAGGTCGAGATCGCCCGACTGATGGCCCTGCGCCGCCATCATCTGCCGCCGGCCCTCGACCGCCAGATCCGCGAGGACCTGTTTCGCGAGACGGCCCTGCTGTGGCGCACCCGTCTCTATCGGCCCGAGAAGATCACCGTCGCCGACGAGATCCGCAACGCCCTGTCGGTTGTGCGAACGGCCATCCTGCCGGCCCTGATCGAGCTCTACGACCGCTGGGGTGAGGAAATCGGCGAGCTTGGCCCTATCCTCAAGCTTGGCACCTGGCTGGGCGGCGACCGCGACGGCCACCCCGGTGTCGGAGCAGAGACCTTGGCCCTGGCGCTGCGCTCGCAGGCCCGCCTCATTCTCGATAACAATGCCTCGGAGGTCCGCCGCCTTTGGTCCGACCTCGCCATTTCGACGACCTACGGCGACGCCTCGCAAGCCCTGCAGGTCCTGGCCATGCAGACCGGCCAGCCCTCGGTTCACCGCCTTGATGAGCCGTATCGCCTGGCCTGCGAGCGCATCTTCGACCGCCTCTGCGCCAGCTCGGTCAAGCTGACCGATGTGCGCGTGGCCTACGCCGTCACCGACCCTGACGGCCCGGCCTACGATGGCCCCGAGGCCTTCATCGCCGACCTGGAGATCATCCGCGCCTCGCTGGAGGCCCATGGCGGCGATCGTCTGGTCGGCCGCCGGCTGAAGACCCTTCTGGCCCTGGCCCGCGCCGCCGGCTTCCACCTGCTGGCTGTCGACCTGCGCCAGAATTCCGACGTCCACGAGCGGGTGATCGCCGAGCTGCTGAGTCAGGCCGGTGGCGCCGGCGATTATCTGGCCCTGGACGAAGACGCCCGCGTCGCCATCCTGCTTGAGGAACTGGCCACGCCCCGCCCGCTGCGCTCGCCCTTCACCGCCTATGGCGAGGAGACCGCCCGCGAACTCTCCATCATCGACGCCGCCGCCCGCGCCATCGCCGACTACGGCCCGGCCGCCATCGGCGCCTATGTCGTATCGAAGTCGGCGACGGTGTCCGACATCCTCGAACCCCTGGTCCTGCTCAAGCAGGCGGGACTGGTGTGGGGCGGGGCCCAACCGCGCGCCGCCGTGCGGATCAGCCCGCTGTTCGAAACCATCGTCGACCTGGAGGCCGGCCCGGCCGTGCTGCGCGCCTGGCTGGAGACCGACGCCGCCAGATCCTTGCTGGGCGCGTCGCCGGTGCAGGAGGTGATGGTCGGCTATTCGGACAGCAACAAGGACGGCGGCTACGTCGCCTCCCGCTGGGGCGTGGCCCGCGCCGCCACCGCCCTGGCCGCCGAATGTGATCGCCTGGGCGTTGGTCTGCGCATCTTCCACGGCCGGGGCGGCTCGGTCGGGCGGGGCGGAGGACCGGCCGCAGAGGCCGTGCTGGCCCAGCCGCCGGGCACCGTCCAGGGCCGCCTGCGGATGACCGAGCAGGGTGAGATGATCTTCCGCCGCTTTGGCGACCAGGCCACCGCCCGCCGCAATCTCGAGGGGCTGACGGCCGCCGTCCTCACCGCCACCGCCCGGCCGCGCGACGCCGTGCCCGCCAAGGCCGTGGAGGCCATGGACGCCCTGGCCGCCGGCGCCTTCGCCCACTACCGGGCGCTGGTCTACGACACCCCGGGCTTTGAGGATTTCTTCTGGTCGGCCACCCCGATCGCGGAGATCGTCACCCTAAACATCGGCAGCCGGCCGGCCTCGCGCACCAGGAGCCGCAGGATCGAAGACCTTCGGGCCATTCCCTGGGTGTTCAGCTGGAGCCAGGCGCGGATCATGCTGCCCGGCTGGTACGGCCTTGCGGGCGGCGCCCAGCGGGCGGGGCTGGAGCCGGGCCGCCTGGCCGAGCTTGCAAGCGAGTTCGACATCGTGGAAGCGCTGCTGTCCAACATGGAACTGGCTCTGGCCCAGAGCGACATGGCCCTGGCGGCGCGCTACGCCGCCCTGTGCGAGGACCGCGCCTCGGCCGACGCGATCTTCGACGCCATCCGCCGTGAGCATGACGCGGCGGTTGATCTGGCCCTGGCGATCCGGGGCGGCACGAAGCTGCTCGACGACCGCCCGGACCTCGCCGAATCCGTGGCGCTGGCCGCCGGTTCCGTAAGGCCGCTCAACCACTTGCAGCTGGAACTTCTCAGCCGGCGGAGGAAGGGCGACGACAGCGAGGAGACCCGACTGGCCATCCAGCTGACCGTCACCGGCATCGCGGCGGGATTGCGATATACCGGCTAGGTAAGGGTCCTTCTCTCGCTTGTCGGTAGAAGGATCAGGTGAGCGAGTCCAAGTACGCCTCCAGGTTCGTGAGGCCATCGCCGTCCTTGTCGCCGGCGCCATCCGTGCCGTTCGACGGGTCGAACCCGTTCTCTCGCTCCCAGGCATCCGCCATCCCATCGCGGTCCAGGTCCGCCGGCGCCGCGCCGCCCGTCAGCACCGGCCATCCGCCGACGTCCGTCTCGCTGTCGATCAGTCGGCCGCTCCCATCCCTCACGCCGGCCACGATGCGCCGGTCCACCGCATCCCGCGCATTGGAGGCTCCGGCCCCTGCCAGCACAGCCGCCTCCGCCTCGGCCGGCGTCGTGGTTGTCACGTCTGAAGCGGCAAGGGGGCCGCTCGCCCGATACTGTGCTGTCGGTTTGCATCCGATCAGGCTCCAGGGATCGCCCGGAACCGCGCCAGCCATGCTATTGCCCTCGAACCAGGCGCGCGACAGGCTGTTGTCCTCGCAAAAGGCGATCCGGCCCTTGCTGTCCGGCCCGGGCAGATAGCTGTTGCCGACGAAGTCGTAGGCCGCATGGGTCGCCGTGTCGGCGTTGTAGCCGGCGTGGCCGCCGCCCCAGTTGTAGAAGACGTTGTTGCGGAATTCGATGAACGGGCCGACCGGATCGACCTCCGGTCCGTTGTAGTTTCCGGGCCTGGGCATGCGCGCCTGATGATTGGCCCACAGGTTGTGGTGAAAGCTGAACCGGGCCCCGTGGCCGCCCCGGACCAGGCTGCCGTAACCGTGGCGGCCCTTCTCGTGCAGCGAGCGGTTCAGCGACTCGCCGATCAGACTCCACTGCACCGTGACGTCATAGACGCCATCTTCTGGCGGACTGTATCGGCTGCCGACTGACAGGGTCTCGTCCACCGACCAGCTGGCCGACAGGTGATCGAGGATGATCCGGCGACCGCGCGAGATGGTGATTGCGTCCTCCTGGACCCCCGACTCACCGCCCAGCCGAACCCGCAGGAAACGCACCACCACATCATCGGCGGCGATGATCAGCGGCTGGTCGGCCAGGGTGATACCCTCTCCAGGCGCCGTCTGGCCGGCGATGGTGATGCGGCCGCGGGAGACCTTCAGCGGCGACTTCAGGCGGATGGTCCCGGCGGTCTCGAACACGACCGTGCGTGGTCCCCTCGCCTCGACAGCGGCCCGCAGGCTTCCTTGCCCGGCGTCCTCCAGGTTCGTCACGATGAGCACGGCCCCCCCGCGGCCGCCCTGGGCAAACCGGCCATGCCCTTCGGCCCCGGGGAAGGCGGGGAGGCGGCCGGCCGCGCCAGCCGAACTGGCTGGAGCAGCGAGGGCGGCTGCCATCAGACAGGCGGCAATACGGCTCAAGGGTCAAAGTCTCCTGTTACGTGAACTTCGACGGAAGTTCGGCCGAGGGGCTTGTCAAATCGTTCCAAGCTGAGATATCAACGTCAATGATACCGGTGTCAAACAAGTTTCGGCTTGCAATGACACCGGTGTCAAAAGTCCGGGGCGTTGCCAGGAGGGCGGCCTTTCGGGATCGTGTCACAGGTAGGCAGGACGGCGGCGTCAGACCGCGGACGAGCCTTACAGGGGAGGGACTACAGGGTGTCCAACAAGGATCGTTCGCGCGCTTTCGCGCTCCGTTTCGGCGCCTCGCTGGCGGCCATGACCGTGGCGCTCGGCGCCGCCGGTTACGCCTCGGCGCAGGAAGCAGCCCCGGCTGACGAGTCCGATGTCGATGAAGTCGTCGTCAAGGGTTTCCGCGGAGCCCTGGCCAGCGCCGTCGAGGTGAAGCGTCAGGAGACCACCGTCGTCGACGCCATCAAGGCCGAGGACATCGCCGACTTCCCCGACCTCAACCTGGCCGAATCCATCCAGCGCATCCCCGGCGTCTCGATCGACCGTGACGCCGGCGAAGGCCGCTCGATCACCGTTCGCGGCCTCGGCGCCGACTTCACCCGCACCCGCATCAACGGCATGGAAGCCCAGGCCACCACCGGCGGCACCGACAGCTCGGGCGGCGCCAACCGCGGCCGCGGCTTCGACTTCAACGTCTTCGCCTCCGAACTCTTCAACAGCATCACCATCCGCAAGACCGCCGCCGCCGAGACCGAGGAAGGCTCGCTGGGCGCCACGGTCGACCTGCGCACCACCCGGCCGTTCGACTACGACGGCTTCCAGATGGCGATGAGCGGCCAGTACGGCGTCAACGACCTGTCGGAAGAGTGGGACCCGCGCCTGGCCTTCCTGGTCAGCAACACCTTCTGGGACGACAAGGTCGGCGTCCTGGCCTCGATCGCCTACAGCGAGCGCAACCTGCTCGAAGAGGGTTTCAGCGCTGTCCGCTGGGAGCGCGGCACCGACAATGGCGGCTTCTGCAGCCCTCTCGGTTTCGCCCCGCAGAACCCGACCAACAGCGGCTCGACTGGATCATCTGCCACCAACTGCGCCACGGGCGTGCTGCGCCCGGCCAATACTGCGGCCAACAACGCCGCCTATACCTCGGTCAACAGCGCCAACGTCTTCCATCCGCGCCTGCCGCGCTATGGGCGGCTGGTGCACAGCCAGGAGCGCCTGGGCTTCACCGGGGCCATCCAGTTCAAGCCGACTGAAAGCACCACCTTCAGCTACGATGTCCTCTATTCAAAGCTGGACGCGACCCGTCAGGAAAACTTCCTGGAAGCGCTGTCCTTCAGCCGCAACGCCGCCGCCGGCGGCAAGACCCAGGTCCACGTCCGTGACGCCGTCGTCGACAACGGCGAGCTCGTCTACGGCGTGTTCGACAATGTCGATGTGCGGTCGGAGCAGCGCTACGACGAGCTGAGCACCGAGTTCACCCAGCACACCCTGACCTTCGATCACGCGTTCAACGACAGCTTCAAGATGCGGGCCTACGTCGGCACCGCCAAGTCGGAGTTCGAGAACCCGGTGCAGACGACGGTCACCCTCGACCGCCAGAACATCCAGGGCTTCAGCTGGGACTTCCGGGGCAACCGCAATACGCCGCTGATCAACTACGGCTTCGACGTCGCCAATCCGGCCAACTGGGACTGGCGTCAGGTCGGCCTGACGGTGCCGCGCTCGGAGATCCGCCTCCGGCCGAACGGCGTCAACACCGAGTTCAACTCCGGACAGCTCGACTTCGTCTGGGACACCTATGACTGGCTGACCCTGAAGTTCGGCTACAACATCAAGTCCTACGAGAGCGACAGCTACGAATTCAGGCGGGCTGACGAGACGGTCGTGCCGGCCCTGCCGGTCGGTACGACGGTGGCCAACATCGCCACCGTGCTGAGCGGCTACGGTTCGAACCTCGGCCAGCCGGGCGGCAACGACTCCAGCTGGGTTGTGCCTAACCTCAACGCCATCGCCAACCTGTTCGACATCTACTGCAACTGCAACACCGGCGTGGCCGGCGGCGATTTCACCCTGACCAGCATCACCAACGGCAATGCCCGCGGCGGCAACCGGTCGATCAAGGAAGAGGATCGCGCCTGGTACCTGCAGGGCGACTTCCGCTTCGATCTGTTCTGGGACATGCGCCTGCGCGGTAATCTCGGCATCCGGGGTGTGAACACCAAGCTCTATGCCCAGGGCTACAGCTCCACCGGCGGCGGCACCAAGGTTCACGGCACGAACGACTACGACAACTACCTGCCGTCGCTGAACCTGGCCCTCGACATGACCGACGACTTCATGGTCCGTTTCGGCGCGGCCAAGGTCATGGCCCGCCCGCAGATCGGCAACACCCT
>JANPKF010000159.1:0-2676 GCA_031425895.1 Caulobacteraceae bacterium
CGGCAAGGAAGCCCCCGTCATCGACGGCCTGACCGGCGACCAGCGCTTCTTCCTCGCCTTCGGCCAGGCCTGGCGCTCGAAGCTGCGCGACGACGCCCTGCGCCAGCAGATCGCCTCCGACCCGCACAGCCCGGCCTACTACCGCGTCATCGGCACCCTGCGGAACGTCGACGCCTGGTACACGGCCTTCAACGTCCAGCCCGGCGACAAGATGTACGTCGCCCCCGAGAACCGCGTCCGCATCTGGTAGCAAACGCAAACGGGGACACATTGAAATCGCAGATTTCAATGTGTCCCCTCTTCCTCGGCGGCCGGGTCCCTCAGGGCCCGGCCGTTGTCGTTTCAGCCCCTCTCCGCCCACAGTGGGGCAAGGCGAAACACGGTTGCGGCATGAACAAAGTTTAAGGTTTCCCCGCCCGTCAACCGGTGCATTGTCCGCCGCAATTCCACCTGAGGCCTCTGTATTTCCATGAAAAAAGCCCTGTTGAGCGCCGCCGCCGCGGCCGCCCTGTCCCTCGCCGCGTTCAGCGCTCAGGCCGGTGACGACCACCGCTGCCTGACCGACGACTGCGTCGTGCAGTCGCTGTTCAACTTCGCCGACGCCCCCACGCAAGGCGGCGCGGCCCCGATCTCGCTGGAAAGCCCGCACTACGGGACCTGGGGCTTCGATCTGTCCGGCCGCGACCTCGCCGCCAGGCCGGGCGACGACTTCTATAAATACGCCAGCGGCGTCTGGGACGCCCGCACCGAGATCCCGTCCGACCGCACGCGCTTCGGCAACTTCGACGCCCTGAGCATCCTGTCGGAAGCCCGCGTCAACGCCATCATCGCCGACACCGCCGCCGGCAAGGTCCAGGACAAGGACGCCGCCAAGATCGGCGACGCCTACACGTCCTTCATGGACGAGGCGACCATCGAGAAGCTCGATCTGAAGCCGCTCCGCGCCGAGCTGGCCGCAGTCAAGGCGGTGAAGACCCACAAGGACATGACCGCCCTGGGCGGCAAGGGCCAGACGGGCAACTACGCCTCCATCCTCGGCATCGGCATCACCACCGACGCCAAGTCGCCACAGAAGTACGCCGTGGCCGTCGGCGGCGGCGGTCTGGGCCTGCCCGACCGCGACTACTATCTGGACACCAAGTTCGCGGACAAGAAGGCCGCCTATGAGGTCTACATCACCAGGATGCTGACCATGGCCGGCTGGGCCAACCCCGCCCAGGCCGCCAAGGACATCATCACCTTCGAGACCAGGATCGCCGAAGGCAGCTGGACCCGCGCCGAGCGCCGCAACCGCGACCTGACCTACAACCCGATGACCCGGGCCGAGCTGGCCGCCTACACCCCCGGCTTCGACTGGGATGCCTATCTGGCCCAGACCGAGCTGCCGAAGGGCGTCGACCGCTTCATCCTGACCACCAACACCGCCTTCCCGAAGTTCGCCAAGGCCTACGCCGAAACGCCCATCGAGACCCTGAAGGCCTGGCAGGCCTTCAAGCTGATCGACGGCGCCGCCCCGATGCTGTCCAGGCGCTTTGTCGACGCCAACTTCGAGTTCCGCAGCAAGACCCTCGGCGGCCAGCCCGAGCAGCGTCCGCGCTGGAAGCGGGGCGTCGCCTTCACCAACAACATGGTCGGTGAGAGCGTCGGCCGTATCTATGTGGCCCGCTACTTCCCGCCAGAATCCAAGGCCAAGATGATCAGCCTGGTCGCCGACATCCGCACGGCGATGAAGATGCGCATCGAGGGCCTGCCCTGGATGAGCCCCGAGACCAAGCTCAAGGCGCTCGACAAGCTGGCCAAGTTCACCGTCAAGATCGGCTACCCCGAGGAATGGCGCGACTACAGCGGCCTGACGATCAAGGCCGACGACCTCTACGGCAACGCCACCCGCGCCGGCGCCTTCGAATGGCGCCGCGACGTCGCCCGCCTGTTCGAGCCGGTCGACAAGAAGGAGTGGGGCATGACCCCGCAGACGGTCAACGCCTACTACAACAGCGTCAACAACGAGATCGTCTTCCCGGCCGCCATCCTGCAGGCGCCCTTCTTCGACCCGACCGCCGACGACGCCATCAACTACGGCGGCATCGGCGGGGTCATCGGCCACGAGATCAGCCACGGCTTCGACGATCAGGGCCGCAAGTCCAACGGCGACGGCGTGTTGACCGACTGGTGGACGGCCGAGGACGCCGCCAAGTTCAAGGCCCAGGCCGACCGCCTGGGCGCCCAGTACGGCGCCTTCGAACCCCTGCCCGGCGCGAAGGTCCAGGGCGCCCTGACCATGGGCGAGAACATCGGCGATCTTGGGGGCTTGAGCCTCGGCTACGACGCCTACCTCCTCTCCCTGAAGGGCAAGCCGGCTCCCGTCCTCGACGGTATCACCGGCCAGCAGCGGGTCTTCTACGGTTGGGCCCAGGTCTGGCGCGCCAAGATCCGCGACGAGGCGCTCCGCCAACAGGTCGTCACCGACTCCCACAGCCCGGCCTACTACCGCGTCAACGGCACCATCCGGAACATCGACGCCTGGTACGAGGCCTTCGCCATCAATGACGGCGACAAGCTGTACGTGAAGCCGGAAGACCGGGTCCGGATCTGGTAGGTCTGGCGACCGCGTGAAAACGGAAAGGGCGGCCCGCAAGGGCCGCCCTTTTTCGTCGAGGCATTGGTCAGCGGCGCGGG
>JANPKF010000160.1:0-6903 GCA_031425895.1 Caulobacteraceae bacterium
AGCGGCGACACCCTCGACGGCGGCGCCGATAACGACAAGCTGTACGGCGAGGCCGGCGATGACGTGCTGATTGGCGGCGGCGGGGCGGACACCCTCGATGGCGGCGATGGCAATGACTACATCACCGCCGGCGACGAGAACGACACCATCTATGGCGGTGAAGGCAGTGACCGCATCGACGGCGCCGGCGGCAACGACACCGTCAAGGGCGGGGCCGGCAACGACTTCGTCTACGGCCGGGCCGGCAATGATGTGATCCAGGGCGAGGCCGGCGACGATCAACTGATCGGCGGGGTCGGCAAGGACATCATGTCAGGCGGCGCCGGAGCCGACTACTTCGTGTTCTACAACGGGGACCTCGTCGCCGACGTCAACAACACCGACGTCATCACCGATTTCAAGGTGGCCCAGGGCGATCGCCTGGACTTCTCCAACATCGACGCCAACACGGGCCTGGCCGGCAACCAGGCCTTCACGTTGGTGGCCAGCTTCAACGGCACGGCCGGCCAGATGACCCGCACCTACGACGGCGGCGTCAACAAGACCATTTTCCGTTTCGACACCGACGGAAACGGCACGCACGACATGGCCCTGGTTTGCAACGGCCAGGTGTCCAGCGGCTGGCTGCTCTAGAGCACGTCAGGCGGAAGTGTACGCGGTTCCGCCGCCCGGACGTGCTCTAAATGTTTGATTCTAGACCCTTTTGATCAGGTTTTGATGCGTACATCAAAACCTGAAAGGCTCTAGCCACCGCCACCCGGCCAAACGTCAAAGGGCGGAACCTCGCGGTCCCGCCCTTTTTTGTCGCTGGCGATACCGCCGATGACCAGCGCGCCGCCTCTTCCATGCGTGTGCGGCGGAAACCCTTGCCGACAAAGACCGCATGCGCCGCTCGCAGGATACTGTCGCGGCGCAGGTCGTGAAGTTCGGGACGCATCAACGCTACGCAACGCCTCAGACTTGGAAAAGGTGACTAGTGCTCCCGGCCGGTCTTCCAGAAGGTCTGGGTCAGCGGCTCGATCATGTACTGCAGGGCGTTACGCTTGCGCAGAGGCACGACCACCTCGACCGGCAGGCCGGGGCCGATGCCGGTGCGCGGGCCGCGGACCTTGCGGATCTTGGTCATCTCCTCCTCCGGCACCGAGATCTCGGCGCGGAAGAACTGCTGGCCCGACTTCTCGTCGGTGAAGCTGTCGGCCGAAATCTTGGTCAGCACCCCGCGCAGGATCGGCAGGCTGCGGTCGTGCAGGGCCGTGAAGCGGATCTGGGTGCTCTGGCCAATCTTCAGGTCGTCGGCGTCGTTGGGGTTGATCATGGCCTGGATGACCAGGGCCTTGTCGCCGGGGACGACCTCCATCAGCACCTGACCGGGCGAGACGACGCCGCCGACGGTGAAGGTGGTCAGGCCGACAACCTTGCCGCCCGCCGGGGCCCGGACCGTGGCGCGCGCCAGCTGGTCGCGAATGGCCGTCAGTTTCGGTTGAAGCTCGTCGAGCTGGACCTGCACGTCGCGCAGCTGGCCGGCGACTTCCTCGACGACCTGGCGGTCGAGCGAGATGGACTGCAGCCGGGCTTCGCCGATGGCCTCGCGCGAGCGGGCGATCTGGGCGACCAAGGCGCCTTCTTCACCGACCAGCTGGGCCTGGTTGCGTTCAAGGGCCCGGACGCGGTTGACCGGGGCATAGCCCTGGTCAGCCAGCGACTTCATGCCGGTGGTTTCCTCGCCGATCAGCCGCTGTTGTTCGCGGTTGGCGATCAGTTGCCGGTCCGACCCGGCGATCTGTTCGTTGAGCTGCAGGATGCGCTGCTCGAGCACGCCCTTCTGGGTCAGGATGGAGTCGCGGCGGGCCTGGAACTGCAGTTGCTGCAGGTTCATCACGTCCAGGGCGATGATCCGGTCCTCCGCCGAGAGGTTCACGAATTCGGGCGGATAGACGATGGACGCCTGGCGGTCGCGCTCGGCGACGAGCCTGGCGCGTTGGGCGAGCAGGGTCAGCACCTGGCCGGCCAGACCCCGTTCGTTGGCGCGAATCTCGCCGGCCCCGATCTCGACCAGCATCTGGCCCTTCGTCACCGTCGCGCCTTCGACGACGTAGACGGCGGTGACCGTGCCACCGTCGCGGTGTTGCACGGCCTGGCGGTTACCCGACACGGCGACCACGCCGCTGGCGTAGGCGCCGGCGTCGAGCGGCGTCATGGCGGCCCAGCCGAGGAAGCCCAGGAAGAAGGCGGCGGCGATGCCGACCCCGATCATGATCTCGCGGCGGGGGTTGTCGTTGACCTTAACGGCCGCGACGGTTTCGGTCTGGGGCTGGCCTTGGCCGGGGGCGACGTCGAGGGGCATGACCTACGCTTGGCCCTTCATATCGATGACATTGGGCTGCGGCTGCGGCGAGGGCTTGCCGGCCAGCTTGGCCAGCACTTCCTCGCGCGGGCCGAGGCGTTCGATGGCCCCGTCCCGCATGACCAGCAGGCGGTCGACACCGGCCAGGATGCCGGTGCGGTGGGCGACGATCAGCACCGTGGCGCCCCGGGCTTTCGCCCCCTGGATGGAGCGCAGCAGGCTTGCCTCCCCCTCGGCATCGAGGGCCGAGTTGGGCTCGTCGAGGATCAGCAGGGTCGGGTCGCCGAACAGGGCCCGGGCCAGCGCTACGCGCTGGGCCTGACCGGCCGACAGCCCGCGCCCGCCCGGAGCCAGCGGCGTGTCGTAGCCCTTGGGCAGCTTGAGGATCAGGTCATGGACGCCGGCCTTGGTGGCGGCGTCGACGGCCAGCTGGTCGATCTTCTCGATCGGCATGCCGCGCCAGGCGGCGAAGCGGCTGATGTTGTCCTTGACCGTGCCGCTCATCAGCGACGGGTCCTGCGGCAGGTAGCCGACGTGCTCAGCCAGCGCGTCGGCATCCCAGTCAGTGTAGTTGGCGCCGTCCATGCGGACGATGCCCTGGTCGGGCGCGAGGGCCCCGGCGATCACGCGCGCAAGCGTGGTCTTGCCGGCGCCGCTGGAGCCGACGATGCCCAGGCTCTCGCCGGGCGAAATCTTCAGGCTGACCGCCTTGAGCACCAGCTCCTCGCGGCCCTGGGCCCGGACCACGACGCGGTCCAGCTCCACCGCGCCCATCGGGGTCGGCAACTGAGTGCGGTCGACGTCCAGCGGCTTGGTCTTGTCGAACAGCTCCGACAGAGTGTTGAGCGCGCCGCGCGCCTGGATCACCTGGGTCCAGCCGCCGACCAGCTGTTCCACCGGTTGCAGGGCACGGGACAGCAGGATGGAGGCGGCGATGATCGAGCCGGACGAAATCTCGCCCTTGATGGCCAGATAGGCGCCGAGGCCCAGGGCCGCCGACTGCAGGAACAGGCGGAAGAATTTGGTGTAGGCGCCGAACTGCCCCCCCTTGAACTGGGCCTCCGCCTGCAGGCTCTGGCCGATGCCGCGCTCCTCCAGATGGCGGGCGATGACCGAGCGGCGCATGCCGAGCGAGCGAACAACCTCGCCGTTCTGGGCGGCGCCCTCCTGGCTGGCATAGGCGGCGGCGTTGGCCTGTTGGGCCTTCATGAGGGCCGGTTTGGTGGCCCGCTCATTGAGCAGGGCCAGACCGAACAGAAGGACGCCGGCGACGATGGTCATGATCCCCAGGGCCGGGTGGATCATGAAGGCGACGATCACATAGATCGGCGTCCAGGGGGCGTCCATGAAGGCCAGGGCCGCCGGACCGGAGATCGCCGCCCGCAGGCCGTCGAACTCGCGCATCGCCTGGGCGGTGTTCATGGGCCGCGACTGGGCCATCAGCCGGCCCAGAATGTCGCCCGACAGAATCCGGTCCAGCCGCATGCCGGCCAAGACCATAAGGCGCGATCGCACCGCTTCCAGCGCCGCCAGCACGGCCAGGGCGAAGGCGATGATGAAGGTCAGATAGACGAGGGTCAGCACGCCCTGCGTCGGCACCACCCGGTCATAGACCTGAAGCATGTACAGCGACGGCGCGAGGTACAGCAGATTGACGAGCGCGCTGAAGAAGGCGGCCGACATGATATGCCGCCGACACTCCTTGAACGCCGCTTCCATGGGCGCGGCGACGTTGGAACCTAAAAACTTCACGCGTGTCTCAATCCGGCCGGAACCCCGGAGACCACCAGCCCCCGGGTCCCCATTTAACTGTCTTTTACGCTAAAGCTTTGTTGACGTCGCGCGTCTTGTTGGCGGCTTGGTTAACGTAACTTCGCCGGCGGCGTATTGCAGCCCCAAACATCTTGCTCAAACCGGATCGACCGTCACCCGTCGCATGTGCCGCCGCTGCCCCGGATAGTCATTCAGCGCATAGTGCCAGACCTGGCGGTTATCCCAGAAGGCCATCGATCCGTCGCGCCAGTTGAACCGGCAGGTGAAGGCTTCCTGGCGGCTGTGCTCGAACAGATAGTCCAGCAGGGCCCTGGATTCTCGGCGCGTCCAGCCATCGAACCGCATCGTGAAAGCCGGATTGACGTACAGCGCCTTGCGGCCGGTTTCCGGGTGCACCTTGACCACCGGGTGAATGAACTCGCCGGCCAGGCCTTCCGCCTCGGCGACCTGCATCGAGGCGCGCTTCTGGGCGGAGGCGCCCTTGGCGCTGTACTCCTTGCCGGCCGAATGCACGGCCCTCAGGCCTTCCAGTGTCGCCTTCAGGCCCTCCGACAGGGCGTCATAGGCGGCAGCCTGGCTGGCGAACAGGGTGTCTCCGCCGAATTCAGGGGTCTCGACGGCGTAGAGGATCGAGCCGATGGAGGGGGTCTCCAGGAAACTCATGTCGCTGTGCCAGCCGCCGCCGAAGTTCAGCTTGTCGGACGGCTCCTTGATGATCTCCATCACTTCCGGATGATCGGCCATGCCGGCAACGTAGGGGTGGATGTTCAATGGCCCGAACCGCCGCCCGAAGGCCAGTTGCTGCTTGGGGGTCAACGTCTGGTCGCGAAAGAAGATGACCTGGTGCGCGTTCAGCGCCGCCCGGATGGCGGCGATGGTGTCGCTGTCCAGCGGCCCCGACAGATCGACGCCCCCCAGTTCGGCGCCCAGTGCGCCCGCCACCTTGCGGATCGTCAGGTCGGTCATGCTCATCCCGCCTTCTGGTCAGGCAGATCGATGTACTTGAGGTTCTGCTCGCGCAGCTTGGCCCCGGCCTCGTCATAGAGGAAGGGCAGGAAGGCGAACCGCTCGCCCTTGGTGACCGGGCGGGCCTCATGCATCAGCGAGCAGGAGAAGACCACTGCCCCGCCGGTCGGCGGCTTGTAGAGCCGGTTGCCGAACTCCGGGAAACGCAGCTCGCCGCCCTCGTAGTCCTCGGCGTTGAGGTTGATGGTTACCGCAAACTTGCGGTGGGCGGTGCCCTTGGTGGTGTTGTCCCGGTGCGGCCGGAACCAGCCGGCGCCCGCCACATAAGACGCTACCAGATAGCGCTCGATGCGGGTCGCCTGGAACTGGAAGGCCTTGCGGATTTCGGGGATCAGGCGGCGGTTGATCTTCTCGCGGACGATGGCCTGCATGCCCTCGTCCTCCAGCAGCACGTCCTTGCGCTGCTTGTGCCGAGGGTCGGTGAGCAGTTTGGTCTTGCCGTCCACCTCGCGCATGAAGCCCGATTCCGTTCCGCCGACATGGCGGTAGAAGGCGATCAGCTCCTTGCAGTATTCCGGCTCGAACACCCGCGGCAGGATCAGCACCGGCGCGGTGACCTCGACCTGGGCGTGACTGGTCGGATGGGGCATCTCGGCAAGGCGCCGCACCAGCGCCCCGACGTCCTCGATCTGGCCTCGGTCATAGACCCTCAGTTGCGGATCGAGGATCAGCCAGCCGGAGCCCTGCACGCCATAGATCTTGGCCAGTCCCCCGGAGGGATCGAAGAACCAGCGCGAACCCAGCTTGGCGTGGCCCAGGTGGGTGTTGGCCACCCCGAAGATGCAGGCGTGGCTTTCGTCGAGGTCCTTCTGCAGGTTGATCACCCGCGCCAGCCCCTCGGCCGTCGGCCCGTCCGGCGCGAACACCAGCCCGACCCAGCGCCCCGCCAGGGTGGCGAAGTTGAACTGCGCGTTCTCCTCGGTCGGCGCCATGAACCAGGGCGCGGGATCACCGATGGTGAGGGACATTGAAGCGGGCTCTCTCGAAACTTGAGGGGCCATTGTCACAAACGGGCGGCGCGACTGCAACGGGAGTCAGACTTGCCGGAGGCGCGCCATCTGGACGCTTGAGCCGCAGCCGATGAACATCACGTCCGGGTCCAGGGGCGAGGTGCGGTCTTGGCGGGGGTCGTCGACGGGATAGCCCGAGAAAGACACCAAGAACATGTCCTCGTGTCCGCGATAGTTTCGCCCTTCCCAGGCCCAGCCCAGCGGACGGCCGACAAGGTCCTGCAAAGGCGTCAGCGGCGAAAGGCGGCCGGGCGGCGGCCCCTCCGTTAGTGTGATAGCCAGTTCGTCGGTGTCGATGTTGACGTCGAGCATGACGGTCAGGCCGGCGACACAGAGGTAGACCCCGTCAGCCGAGGTCGTCCCATTTTTGAGGACAACGGGAGCGCGGGCCAGGATGGCCTCGACCGTCTGGCCCTGTACCCGTTCCCAGTCGAAGCTGAACATGGCTACAGGTTCAACAGCGCCGGATCCCCGCCCTGGGCCGTGATATTCACCGACACCGCCCGCTCCACGCCATAGCGCGAGAGCGCCTCTGGCCCGCCCGCCTTAGGCCCGGTACCCGACAATCCGACGCCACCGAAGGGCTGCACACCGACCACAGCGCCGATGATCGAGCGGTTGACGTAGACGTTGCCGGCCGGGACGCGGGCCTTGACCTCTTCGGCGAAGGCTTCGATGCGCGAGTGGATGCCGAGGGTGAGGCCATAGCCGCGGTCGGCCAGGCTGGCGGCGACGGCGGCGAGGTTCTCG
>JANPKF010000161.1:0-2009 GCA_031425895.1 Caulobacteraceae bacterium
CCGCCGCTCTGGCGGGCGCCGCGAGCCAGTCGGCAGCGCCAAGCGCCCGGGTCCGGGCCGCCGCCCCGTCCGCGCCTCGACCGATAGCGAGAACCCGCATCTCCTGATGATCGAAGGCCAGCAGGGCGGGATAGCGACAGACCGCCAGGTCCGGCCAGCCATCGCCATGCTCCGCGAGCCCCAGGCCCTCGACCCGGTCGCCCAGTTCGTAACCCGCCAGGCCGGCGATGCCGCCCTGGAACGGCGGTCCGCCCGGGTGTCGGTCGCCGCGTTCGCCCAGCAGCGCCGCCAGTTCGGCGAAGGCGTCGCGCGGGTCGCCCCGGCCGATGCGCAGCTGCGCGTCCGGCGCTCGCAGCACATAGGACCAGCGCGCCCGCGGCCCCTGGCCGCCCGACAGAAAGGCGCAGGTTCCCGCCTCCGTCCCGAAGGCGGACAGGACCTCGGCCGGCGCCCGCCAGGGACGCGGCTCTATGGCGACGTGACGCATGAGCGGGCAATACCGCCGCCCGCCGCGAGGGGGAAGGGCGTCAGTCGGTTCGGAACTCGCCCTTGCCGCCGCCCTTGACGAACAACAGGCCGATCAGCCCGAAGATCAGCAGGCCGACGATCGGCACGAAACCGGCCTGCTGGGTCTTGTAGATGCCGGTAAACAGGGCGACGAGCGCCGAGCCCAGCCATACCGTCACCGTGCCCGACAGCGCGTAAAGGCCGAAGAAGGCCGGCAGCTTTTCCGGCGGCGACAGGCGGGTCAGCATGGTGCGGCTGGTGGCGTACTGGGCCGTAACGAAGATGGCGGTGCCGAAGCCGATCGTCAGGAACAGCACCTCCGGCAGGGTTTTGAACATCGGCCCGTTCCACAGGGGCGCGTGGGCGGCGGCGTCGTAGTGCCAGAAGTAGAGGATGGTGTCGGGCGTCATGCCGATCTGGGCGGTGATGCAGACGATGCAGCCGACGATCTCGACGATCAGCGCCGTGCGCGGCCCAAGCGCATTATCGACCCGGGCCGCCATCAGCCCGCCGATCACCGCGAAGATGCTGAGCAGGATGCCATAGGCGTACATCTCCATCTGCCAGCCCATGACACCGGCGGCGTAGATGCCGGAATAGATAAGCAATGCCGTCATGCCGTCGTTGAACAGCATGCGCGCGCCCAGGAAGACGGCCATGTCGCGTTCGGTGAACAGCAGCCTGATGGTCACCCACAGGTTGGCCGCCCCCTCCTTGATGCCCTGGACCAGCTTGACCCCGGTCGAGGGCGCGTCGGGCGTGAACAGGAACAGCGGGATCGAGCCGATCGCCATCAGCCCGGCGGCGATCAGCGCCGAGATCCGCAGGGGTTCGGCGGTCGCCGCGTCCAGTCCAAACAGCGGGGCGTCCGGCAGGAAGGTCCAGGACTCGGTGCCCGGCGATCCGGGCAGGGCGAAGGCGAACAGGCAGAAGGTCAGGGTGATGACCGAGAAGAAGTTGCCGGCAGACAGCGCCAGGCCCGAGGCATGGGCTGCATGGCGGTGGCCGGCGGCGGTCATCAACAGGCTGTTGTGAACCACCTCGCAGTAGGCGAACAGGATGCCGACGATGCCGAAGATCCACAGGGTCCCGATGATCGGCAGGCCCGCCCCGCCCGGCTTTGCGAACCACAGCATGGCGATCAGCGGCACCATCAGCACGACGGTCAGCAGCATGATCGGCTTGCGGGCTCCGAACCGCTCCAGCGAGGCGCCCAGCAGCGGCGCGGTGACGGCGATGAACAGGCTGTTGAGGGTGCTGACCGTGGCGATCATCGCCTGGCCCTTGACCCCGTCACCGACCACGAGGGCGCTGAAGTAGGAGGCGAAGATGTAGATGGTGATGAGGATCAAGTAAGGGTCGCGACCACCCTGGAAGATGGCCCAGGCCCAGGCGCCCCGCGGCATATTGCGAAAGCCGGCGCCAGCATAGCCCGCCGCGTCGGCTCCGGCCGTCGCGCCCGGCTACAGACTGCCAGGCTGGGGTCCGCCTAGCGGCCCCGG
>JANPKF010000162.1:0-2440 GCA_031425895.1 Caulobacteraceae bacterium
CTGCGCAATCTGATCCCGGGCGAACTGGCCAAGAACTTCGGCTTCTTCCAGTCCAAGCCGGCCTCCGCCTTCTCGCCGGTAGCGGTGACGCCCGATGCGCTGGGAGAGGCCTGGAGGGACGGCAAACTGCACGGCCGCCTCGACGTCGAGCTCAACGGCAAGGCGTTCGGCGAGGCCGACGCCGGCGTCGACATGACCTTCGATTTCGGGACCCTGATCGCCCATGCCGCGAAAACGCGCAATCTGGTGGCCGGCACCATCATCGGTTCGGGCACGGTGTCCAACCGTGACGCCGAGGGCGGCCCCGGCAAGCCGGTCAGCGACGGCGGGCTGGGTTACAGCTGCATCGCCGAGGTGCGCACGGTGGAGACCCTGCTCAACGGGGAGGCGAAAACGCCTTTCCTGAAACACGGCGATACGGTGCGGATTGAGATGCGCGACGCCCGGCGGCACAGCATCTTCGGCGCCATCGAACAGACCGTGGCGCCAGTCTGATGAGGAGGCGCCGCGTGGCGGGCCATCTTTCTCTCGCGCCCCCACCCGGCGAGGCCGACCCCTCGACCCTGGCGCTCGACGACTACCTGCCGTTTCGGCTGTCGGTGGCCTCGAACGGCGTCTCGCGGCTGATCGCCCGGGCCTATGAGGACCGCTTCGGCCTGACCATCCCGCAATGGCGGCTGATGGCGGTTCTGGCCGAGGGCGGGCTGACGCAGCAGCAGGTCGTCAGCCGCACGGTGATGGACAAGGTCACCGTCAGCCGGGCGGCCCGCGAACTGGTCGCCCGCAGCCTGCTGGCGCGGGACACCAACACCGGCGACGGGCGCAGCCACCTTCTGGCCCTGACCGCCATGGGCCGGGGCCTGCACGCCGAGATCGCCCCGCTGGCCAAGGCCTACGAAGCGGCCCTGCTGACCGGCCTCGCGCCCAGCGAGGTGGCGACCCTCAAGCGGCTCCTGATGCGGCTGGAAGCGGCGGCGACCAAGCTGTCGGGGTCCGGCGGACGCTAGAGCCGCGCTCTGTGGCCTTCTCGTAACGGCGCCAGACGGCCAAAGCCGCTATAGGGCCGCGCCATGGCATGGATAGTTGTGGATGTGGAAGCGGATGGGCCCTGTCCCGTCCTGTATTCGATGATCAGCTTTGGAGCGGTCATCGTCGAGCCGGGCCTCGCCCGGACCTTCAAGGGCCTGGTCGCGCCGGTGTCGGACAAGTGGTTGCCGGAGGTCCTGGCGATCAGCGGAGAGAGCCGGGAGCAGCACCTGGCCTATCCGGCCCCGGAAGAGACCATGACCGCCTTCGTCGCCTGGATCGCTGAGCAGTGCCCGGAGGGCCGGGCGACCTTTCTGTCGGACAACCCGGCCTTCGACTGGCAGTTCATGAACTACTATCTGCACCGCTATGTCGGGGCCAATCCGTTCGGCTTCTCCGGCCGGCGGATCGGCGACCTCTACTCCGGCTGGAAGGGAGATGCCCGTAAGGTCGGCGACTGGAAAAGCCTGCGCCGCACCAAGCACACCCATGATCCGCTGGATGACGCCCTCGGCAACGCCGAAGCGCTTCTGGCCATGCGCGAGCAGGGGCTGAAGATGCCGCTGGGGCTGGATGCGGAAGGCAGGGCGCGATGAGCGTGATCAATCTCCTCCACGCTGCCGATCTGACGGCCGACGCCGCCTTGGCTGAGGCGCTGTTGGCCCTAAACAACGCCCATGCCATCGAGCTGTCGCTGCTGGACAGCGCCGGACTGGAGCGGCTGGTCGGCGCGGCCTTCGCCGCCCGGCGGGTCGGGCTGGCCGACGCCCTGCTGATCACCTTTGATCAGGACTCCGACTACGACAGCCCCAACTTCCTGTGGTTTCGCGATCGCTACGAGCGCTTTGTCTACGTCGACCGCTTGGTCACCGCCGAGGCGGCGAGGGGCAGGGGGCTGGCCCGCGCGCTATACAGCGACCTGATCACGCATGCGCGGGCGGCGGGTCACCAGCTGATTGTCTGCGAGGTCAACGCCGACCCTCCCAATCCTGCCTCGGAGGCTTTTCACCGCCGGTTCGGCTTCGAGCCGGTGGGCGAGGCCCTGCTGGCCAATGGCAAGACGGTGTCCTATCTCGCCCTCCGCATCGCAGAGCGCTGACGGCGTCAGAGCTCGCGCTTGCCGCAACGCTCGCAGACGCGGGTGCCCCGCCGCGAGCGGCTGTTGCGCCACAGGTGCCCTATCAGCAGGCACTGCAGGAACTTCAGGGGCTTGAAGGTCATCGGTCCGTCCACGCCCTGTCCTGCCTGCTTCGCGGAATTATCGCAACGCCCGATGCGTCGTTGACGCCAAGGATCGCGCCGCTAGATTGCCGGGCCTTCGCGACCCGTTTGCGCGGGGCCCCTGTGGTGGAATTGGTAGACGCGCCGGACTCAAAATCCGGTTCCGCAAGGAGTGTCGGTTCGAGCCCGACCG
>JANPKF010000163.1:0-3748 GCA_031425895.1 Caulobacteraceae bacterium
GCCGGCGCCAGGTACGTCGTCTTCGTCACCAAGCACCACGACGGCTACTGCCTCTGGCCCACCAACGTCCCCAATCCCTGGAAGCCCGGCTGGAACAGCCAGCGCGACTTCGTCGGCGAGCTGGCGGCCGCCGTGCGTGCGCGCGGCATGCGCTTTGGCCTCTACTACTCCGGCGGCCTCGACTGGACGGCCCATCCGCGCCTGATCCGCAACATGGGCGAGATGTTCGCCGCCGTGCCGACCAGCGACGACTACCGCGCCTATGCGCTGGCCCAGGCCAAGGAACTGATCGACCGCTACCAGCCATCCGTGCTGTGGAACGACATCGCCTGGCCGAACGCCGAGGACCTGCCCGAGCTCTTCGCCCACTATTATTCGGTCGTGCCGGACGGGGTGATCAACGACCGCTGGCTGGGTGTCACCCCGCTGTTCGAGAGCCTGCGAGAGCCCGCCGCCTGCGCCGCCTTCAACGACCGCATCAAGGACAGCATCCAGAAGAACGGCGTCCATTTCAACGGCGGCTCCACCCCGCCCCACTGCGATTTCCGCACCGTCGAATACGGTTCGGGCGCGCACCTAAAGGGCGTGAAGTGGGAATCGACCCGGGGCCTGGGGCTTGCCTTCGGCTATAACGCCGCCGAGGCGACCGACGACTACATGACCGGCCAGGACGTCGCCGACCTCTTCGCCGAGGTGAAGGCCGATGGCGGCAACCTCCTGCTCAACGTCGGCCCCCGCGCCGATGGCTCCATACCCGAGGTTCAAAGCCGGGCCCTGCTCGACTTTGCGCGCTTGGCCTCTGGCCCCGCTTGACGTAGCGCCAGCCGCCGGTAGTTTGCCTTCAAACAACTGTTTGAGAGGGAATGCGCCATGACCGAAGGCACGCTGTTCGACCTGACCGGCAAGGTCGCCGTTATCACCGGCTCCTCGCGGGGCATCGGCAAGGCCATCGCCGAGCGCATGGCCCAGCACGGCGCCAAGGTGACCATCTCCTCGCGCAAGGCCGGCCCCTGTGAGGAGGTCGCCGCCGAGATCAACGCCAGATACCCGGGCGCCGCCATCGCCGTGCCGGCCAACATCTCCTCGAAGGAAGACCTTCAGCGCCTCGTCGACGAGACCCGCAAAGCCTTCGGCAAAGTCGACATCGTCGTCTGCAACGCCGCCTCCAACCCCTATTACGGCCCGATGGCCGGCATCGAGGACGACCAGTTCCGCAAGATCCTCGAGAACAACGTCATCGCCAATCACTGGCTCATCAACATGTGCATCCCCGAGATGAAGGAGCGCGGCGCAGGCTCGGTGATCATCGTCTCCAGCATCGGCGGCCTGCGCGGCAGCCCGGTGATCGGCGCCTACAACGTCTCCAAGGCCGCTGACTTCCAGCTGGCCCGCAACCTCGCTCACGAATACGGTCCGCACGGCATCCGCGTGAACTGCATCGCGCCCGGCCTGGTCAAGACCGATTTCGCGAAAGCCCTGTGGTCCAACCCCGAAACCCTGCGCCGCGCCACCGACCCGGTGCCGCTGCGCCGCATCGGCGAGCCTGACGAAATCGCCGGGGCCGCGGTCTACCTCGCCTCCGACGCTGGCAGCTTCATGACCGGCCAGGCCCTGGTCGTCGACGGCGGCGCGACGATCTAGGCGACCCATCGGGTTTGCGTGCTTCGACACGCGCCTGCGGCGCTGCTCAGCATGACTAGCTTTGTTGGTTTGCACCCAAGTCAGTCATCCTGAGCAGCCCGCGGAGGGGGGTGTCGAAGGACGCACTAACGCCGCGCCCGCCCCAGCCGCTCCACCCCCGCATCAATCGTCTCATCCCGCTTGGCGAAGCACAGCCGGATCAGGTTCGTCGGCGCATCCGTCTCGTAAAACGCCGAGATCGGGATGGCCGCGATGCCGTGGTCCTTCACCGCCCGCAGGCAGAAGTCCGCGTCCGGCTCCTCGATCCCCGACGCCGCCAGATCGACATTGAGGAAATAGGTCCCCGCCGCCGGCAGCACCTTGAAGCTCGACGCCTCCAGCCCCGCCGCCAGCCGGTCCCGCGATCGCTGCAGGTCCAGCGGCATCCGCTCGAACCACTCAGGACTGTTGTCCAGCCCCCAGGCCACCGCCGCCTGCAGGTTCGGCGGTGTCGTGAAGGTCAAAAACTGGTGCGCCCCGGCCAGGGCCTTCATCAGCGGCGGCGCGGCGCACAGAAACCCCACCTTCCAGCCGGTCATGGCGAACATCTTTCCCGCCGAACCGATCTTCACGGTCCGCTCGCGCATGCCGGGGAAGGCCATCAGCGGTTTGAATACCCGCCCGTCAAAGGCGATCTGCTCCCAGACCTCGTCGCAGACCGCGATGGCGGCATGGGCAACACAGAACTCGGCCAGCAGGGCCAGGTCCTCGTCGGCCCACAGGGTGGCGGCCGGATTGACCGGATTGTTCAGCACCACCAGCCGGGTCCGGGGACTGAACACCGCCTCCAGCATGGCCCGGTCGATTCGGAAGTGCGGCGGCTTGAGGGTCGCCAGCTTCGGCACGCCGCCGCAACGCCGCACCATCGGCAGATAGGCGTCATAGAGCGGCTGGAAGAGCACCACCTCGTCGCCCGGCGAGATCAGCGACAGAAACGCCGCCGCCAGCGCTTCCGTCGCCCCCGACGTCACCGTCACCTCGGCCAGCCCGTCCAGATCCAGCCCCTGGAACCTCGCATAGTGCCGCGCCGCCGCCTCGCGCAGGTCCGGCAAACCCCGCATCGGCGGATACTGGTTGTAGCCGTTCACGGCCTCCCACGCCGCCTTCTCCCGCACCGCCAGCGGGCCGGGCTCATCGGGAAACCCCTGGCCCAGGTTGATCGCCCCGGTCTCGCGCGCCAGGCCGCTCATCACTTCGAAGATGGTGGTCGGCAGATCGGCGTAGACGGGATGGACCACGAGGCGACTCCAAACTTGCAGGCGGCCGATGCGGCGCCCATGCTTCATGCCATGCGCATCGTCGATTTCGAACCCCGCCACGCCGAGGCCTGGAAACGCCTCAACGAATCCTGGATCACCCGCCACTTCGCGCTGGAGCCCAGCGACCTGGAGGTGCTGGACGATCCGGTCGGCAAGGTCATCGATCCCGGCGGCCGCATCTTCATGGCCGAGGACGAAGCCGGCCGGGCCATCGGCTGCGTCGGCCTCAAGGTGGTCCCGGCTGACCAGGGCGGCGGGCTGGAGGTCATCAAGATGACCGTCGATGAGGCGGCGCGCGGCACGGGCCTGGGCCGGGCCCTGATGCAGGCCTGTATCGACGGGGCCTGCGCCATGGGCGCCGGCCGGCTGTACCTGGAGACCAACTCGGCGCTCGGACCGGCGCTCGGCCTCTACCGGGCGATGGGCTTCGCAGACTTGCCGCGGCAGGACACGCCCTATCAACGATGTGACGTCTGGATGGCGCGCACCATTCCCTGAACGCGAAACGCCCCGGAGATTGCTCTCCGGGGCGTCTTACGCATCGCTAGAGAACCGATCCCTAGTCGAACAGGTTGAAGACCACCGAGGCGATCAGGCCGGTGGCGATGGCCGTCAGGATGACGTCGTCGCCGTGGCGGTAGTAGCCGTAGCCACGCGGGGGCGGGGCCAGGTGGTAGGCGCGGTGATCAACGTAGTAGCCGCGACCGCGGTAGGCCGGCGGCAGGTACTGGCCACGGGCCCAGCGGCGGTTTTGCTGGTAGCCGCGCGGCGCGTAGTAGCGGCCGGCGTTGTAGCGGCGTTGCGACTGC
>JANPKF010000164.1:0-4548 GCA_031425895.1 Caulobacteraceae bacterium
GCCCGACAACGACGGCCCCCGGCGTCTGGGCGGAAATCTCCCTCTGCACGTCTGCTGGAATGTAGGTGCGGTAGTCGCCGCGACCGAACCACTCGAGCATGTGCGCCATGACCTTGGCGCAGTCCCAGCCATCAACCACCAGAGGCCGGAGCTCCCAAACTCAGTCGGTGTGCACCCGCCGGAACTGGCCGCGCAGGTAGACCAGCGGCTCATGGTCGGGATCAAACCGCACCTTCAGGATGCGGCCGATGAAGATGCGGTGGTCACCGGCGTCGATGACCTGGGTGGTCTCAAGCTCGAAGTTGGCCATGCAGCCGGGAAGGATCGGGACCCCCTGGTCCCAGGTCTCGCATTCGAGACCCTCGAACCGGTCGGCGGTCTTTACGGTGAAACGACGGGCCATGTCCTCCTGGTCAGCGTGCAGGACGTTGACCGAGAACTTCCCGGCCTGTTCCAGGAACGGCAGGCTGGAGGCCTTCAGGCCGACGCAGACCAGGGCCAGCGGCGGGTCGAGGCTGACCGAGGAGAAGGCGTTGACGGTGAATCCCACCTGCCGGCCATCCGGCGCACAGGTAGTGACCACGGTGACGCCGGTTGTGAAACAACCGAAGGCGTCCCGGAGCGCCCGGCCATCGGCGATCAGGTCGCCGTCGAGGGTAATGGTGCGGGACGGGCTCATTGGCCCCTTCTGGAATGCTGCGGCAGGCGGTGCAAGGCTTCCCTTACGCCGGGCGGCCGTAAAACGTCTGGCTGAACGGCGGGAACCAGAAAGTCTTGCCCAGACCGCGCATCAGCCGATCCAGCGGCATGGCCCGATCCGGGGCGAACAGGGCCCACTTGATGGCCACCACCGGCGCCCAGAGCGCGGTCTGCACCAGCCCGGCCAGCATCCAGCGCACAATGCCGCCGACGTTCTTCTCGGCCGCGCAGTGCTCGCTGGGCCCCTGGCCGTAGGCGAAGGCGCGCCGCAGGGCATAGGCCAGCGTCAGGCGCGACGGGACGGGATCTTCCCAGACGAACGCTGTGTGGGACCAGCCGAAAATCGCGCCGGCCGCGGCCATCTGGGCGAACAACAGGTCGTCCTCGCCACCGCTGGCGTTGCGTGACGGGTCGAACGGGGCGGTGGGATGCGGCAGGGCCGATCGACGGATCAGGCTGTTGCCGCAGCCGTACCAGCTGTCGAGACGCTGCGTGTCGGCGGGACCGTGGCGGGAAAAGAAGTCCTCAAGATAGGCCCTGTGACGCACGCCGTCGGGCGCACGCCCACGAACGGGACCGAAGACGACATCCGCGTTCAACGTGGTCTGTGCGGCGAGGAGGTCGGCCAGCCAGGTCGGCGGCGCCTCCTCGTCATCGTCCAGGAAAGCAATCCAGTCGCCGGTCGCGACGGCCAGGGTGGCGTTGCGCACATTGGCGACGCCGGGGCGTGGCTCGTGGACGTAAGTGACCGGGAACGGCGCGCTCAGCGCCTGGACGAAGGCCTGGGCCGACGGGACGGCGTCGTTGTCGGCGACGATCAGTTCGAGCCGCGCGAGATCGACGCCTGTCTGGGCGATCAGGGAACGCAACGCCGTCGCCAGCCCGGCCGGGCGACGTTGGGTCGGAACGATAAGGCTGACGCGGGCTGTCATGTCGTCAGACTAGCGACAGCGGGTTGAGGAAAAGTGCAGGCCGCCGTCCGTCAAGGGCCAGGGCCTTCGAGGATGCCTTTGCCAAGCTCTTCCGTCTGCCGGCGCCCTGACCATCGGGAAGGGCGTTCAGTGCGCGAACGTCTCGCGCAGGATCTTTTCGATCCCGGCCTGGTCGACCGCATCGAACGCCGCCGGCCTGTCGGAATCGACGTCGAACACGGCCAGCAGCTTTCCGGCCGCGTCCTTCACCGGCACGACGATCTCGCTCTGGCTCTTGGCGTCGCAGGCGATGTGGCCGGGGAAAGCATGAACGTCCTCGACCAGTTGGGTCTCACCCGTCGCTGCAGCGGCCCCGCAGACGCCCCGCCCATAGGCGATGCGCAGGCAACCCAGCGTGCCTTGATAGGGTCCGACCACCAGCTCGAGCTCGCGCGTCTCGTCGACCACATAGAAGCCCGTCCAGAAATAGTGGTCGAAGCTGTTGGCCAGCATCGAGGCGACGGTCGCCATGCGAGCGGTCAGATTCGGCTCGCCATCGAGCACTGAGGCGATCTCCTGAGCGACCTCCGCATAGCGCGCGGCCTTTTCGGCGGAGAGGGTGAGGTCGTTGAACGCTTCGGCCATGGGTCCGCATATAGGCCCTAGGCCCAAAGCCGCAATGCTCAGGCGTCGAGGACCGTCAGCCGCTTGCCCACCGGTTTGGTCTCGCCGTAGTCGATGGTCAGCCCGGCCAGGTGGCTTTCGATGCGCAGCGATACGGCGCGGTGAAGCTGGCGGGTGATGAGGGCGCTGGCCTTCAGGTCGGTGGGCGACAGCATGGCCAGGGCCCGCAGGGTGTCGAGGTGAATCTGCACCACCTCCGGGTCGGACTTGCCGGCCCCGCCGACGGCGGAGACATAGCGGGCCAGGCTGGCGGCGGCGCGGGTCAGCACCCGATCGCCGACCTCGCTGGACCGCTGGCGAAGGGCGTGCATCACCCGGCAGGCCATCTGGCGCAGCATATGGTCGAGGCCGCCCCGGCCCTCGATCAGCCGCTGGAAGGTGGCCATCTCATCGAGAATCTGGGCGCAGAGCGCGGCGCGGGCGGCGATGTCCACTGCATGGGCGGCATCGCCCCGCCGGCGCAATGGCCCGTCGTAGCCCTCGTCATCCTCACGGCCCTGACGGCGGTCCGGACCGACGTAGCCCGTCGAGATGACGAAATCGATTTCGCGCTGGCGCACGGTCGCCACCCGCTCCAGCACCCGGGCCGGGGTAAAAGGCTTGACCAGGAAGGCGTCGGCCCCGGCGGCGCGGGCGATCTCGACGTCGCGGCGCGTACGCTCGGTGGTCAGCATGATGATCGGCAGGCGCGGATCGGGAATACGCGGGTCGTCGGTGATCGCCGCCTGCCGCACCGCCCGGGTGAAGGCCAGGCCGTCCATGACCGGCATCAGCCAGTCGGTGATGATCACGTCCGGCCGCGTGCCCGCCATCATGGCAAGCGCCTCTGATCCGCTCTCGGCGGTGACCACCCGATCAACGCCCCCGGCCCGCAGCACGTCGGCGACCAGCCGGCGGGTGCTGTGGTGGTCGTCGACCACCATCACACAAAGGCCCTCAAGGGGATCGGGAAGCGCCGCGTCCATGCCTGAAGGCCTATCAAACAACCCTTGCGGCCGGGTTACCGGCAGGTCGCGCTTTGGCGGTCAAATCGCGAGCCGTCCGCCGGGCGACCTTTTTGCGACCGGCGCGCACTCGAACATTGATCCATCCGGCAAATCTGATATTGCGAGCCACTCGCAACTTTCCCGGTCCGCCCTCCCACCATGATTTCCCCGCCCTCCTTTTCGGCCCGCCTCCCGCGAGGCCGCCGTTGACCACGGACGCAATGGTCGACGAGGCGAAGGCGGCCCAGAAGGCCAAGGCCAGGAAGCGGGCTCAGGCCAGAGCCGGGTTCTTGCGCGAAACGGTGCGGTGGCACTGGATCAGCGCCGCCATCTGCCTGGTCGGCATCGTGCTGTTCGCCGTCACCGGTATCACCCTCAACCACGCCCGCCAGATCGAAGCCAAGCCTGTCACCACCAGCCGCGAGGCGACCGCCCCTGCCCCGGTAATCGCCGCCATGCAGAAGGCCGAGACCGCCAAGGGCGCCCTCCCCGACGCGGCCCAGGCCTGGCTGAACAAGGCCGTCAAGGTCGAGGCCCCGAAGAACGCGCCCATCGAATGGTCCGACGGCGAAGCTTACATCGCCCTGCCCCGCCCGGGCGGGGACGGCTGGGTCACCATCGACACCGGGACCGGGGCGACCCAGGCCGAACTGACCTCGCGCGGCTGGGTCTCCTACCTCAACGACCTGCACAAGGGCCGCAACACCGGTCCGGTCTGGTCCTGGTTCCTCGACATCTTCGCCGCCGGCTGCATCGTCTTCTGTATCACCGGCCTGATCCTGCTGTGGATGCACGCCCACGCCCGCAAGACCACCTGGTGGTACGTCGGACTGGGCCTTTTCATCCCCCTCGTCCTTGCCCTCCATTTCATTCCCTGAGGCGCCCATGCGTATCACCCTGCCCGCCGCCCTGCTGACCGGCCTGGTCGCCACCCCGGCCTTCGCCGCCGATCTGAGCGTCGGCATCGAGATTCCGCGCATATCGGTGGCCGAGTACCACCGCCCCTACGTCGCGGTGTGGATCGAAACGCCCGACGAAACGGCGGTGAAGACCTTGGCCGTCTGGTACGACACCAGGAACGCCAAGGGCGAAGGCGCCACCTGGCTGAAGGACATGCGCCAGTGGTGGCGCCGCACCGGCCGCAGCCTCGACCAGGGCGCCATCAATGCCGTCAGCGCCCCGACCAAGGCCCCCGGCAAGCAGCAACTGGTCGTTCCGGCCGCTCGCCTGGCCGATCTCAAGCCCGGGTCCTACAGCCTCGTCGTCGA
>JANPKF010000165.1:0-1503 GCA_031425895.1 Caulobacteraceae bacterium
GGCTGGAACAGATGGTCACGCACGGAAGCGGCGATCCCCGTGCCGTTGTCCTGCACCCGGATCTCGATCGGCGCCGCCTTCTGGATACGGCCATCGGCCCCGCGCACCTTCACGCCCGGACGCCAGGCGGTGGAGATGACCAGTTCGCCGCGTCCGTCGCGGCGGCCATGGGCGGCCTCGGCGGCGTTCTTCACCAGGTTGAGGAAGATCTGGATCAGGTGATCCTCATCGCCGCTGACCGGCGGCAGCGAGGGATCGAACTGCTCCTTGATGGTCAGGCCGTCGGCGACGCCGTTGGCGACCAGGGCGCGGACGCGGTCCAGCACCTCATGGATGTTGACGGCGGTTGGCGTCGGCACGGCGTCGTCGCTGAAGGCCTCCATGCGATCGACAAGGCGGCGGATACGCTCAGTTTCGTCGACGATCAGCTGGGCCAGGGGCGCGTCTTCGATGGCGGCGCCGGTCTTGAGCAGTTGCGCCGCGCCGCGGATGCCGGCCAGCGGGTTCTTGATCTCATGGGCCAGCATCTGGCCCAGACCGACCACCGAACGCAGTCCGGACGGATCGGCGGCCCGCTCGAAACTCATCGCCCCGCCGCGAATATGCAGGGTCAGCAGCACCGAGCCGTCGCCGAGCGGCGTGGCGGCCCCGTCAGCGAGAAAGGGCGGCTGGCCGAACAGACCGATCCGCACCCCGTGCTCGCGCACTCGTGCGTCTTCCTGCAGCGCCCGATCGAGCAGGCGGGTCAGGGGCGAGTCCTCGGGCAGCACGGCGCGGAAGTGACCCTTGGCCAGCAGGGCCAGGCCCTGGCCGAACAAGCCTTCAGCCGCCTCGTTGACCGCCGCCAGGCCGCCGTCGGCGTCGATGACCATGGCCGGGTCGGGACTCATCTCGAACGCGGCGGCGCGCAGGGTCTCGATCTGGCGGGGGTTGAGGATCGGCTTTCCGGAGGTCGTCATGCCGCCAGCCTCCGCTCGCTGAGCCACAGCCGGGTCAGGGCCGCCTCGACTTCGGCCGGCGTCTCAAGGCGGCAGAGCTCCGCGCGGGCGGCCCGGCGAGTCTCGGGACTTTCCGGAACCGGCGCGGCTTCGATGTAGCTGGCGAGATGCTTGCGGAACATCTTCAGGCCGAGACGCTCGCCGTAGAAGGACAGGGCGTCACGGAAGTGGCCCAGGGCGATGTCCAGGCGGGTTTCCATGTCCGGATCGGGCATTACACGGCCTTGGAGGCCGGCATCGATCTGGGCGGCGATCCACGGGCGGCCATAGGCGCCGCGACCAATCATGATCCCGTCCGCCCCGCTCGCCTCAAGGGCGGCGCGGGCGGAGTTCAGATCGACGATGTCGCCATTGACGATCAGCGGCACGGAGATTTCGCGCTTCACATCGGCGATCGCCGACCAGTCGGCGACACCCTTGTAGAACTGGCTACGGGTGCGGCCGTGCACGGTGACGGCCCGGGCCCCTACGGCCTCCGCTCGGGCGGCGAATTCCGGGGCGTTTC